>JBGVKV010000111.1:0-17647 GCA_045123975.1 Eubacteriales bacterium
AAAGGTAAATGAGATCCTGAATAGTTGGCGGGAAGAAAATATATCCAGACAAAGCAAAGCGAACGAAAGCGGAGAAGATAAGGTTAATTTAAGCAAGTAATTCATTCAAAAAGGGGATTCTCAGTAAGGAAATCCATTATCCCTTGCCCCCTAACGCTGATTTTCCAAGAAAAGCACCTTAAAAAACAAAAAAGCGGACGGGATAACCCGTCCGCTTTGTGCTGTCACAAAACTTATGCCAGTTCTGCGAAGTACTTGATGGTGCGAACCATCTGGCTGGTGTAGGAGTTCTCGTTGTCGTACCAAGAAACAACCTGTACCTGGTAGGTGTCGTCGTCGATCTTAGCAACCATGGTCTGAGTTGCATCGAACAGAGAACCGTAACGGATACCGATAACGTCGGAGGATACGATCTCATCGGTGTTGTAACCGAAGGACTCGGTAGCAGCAGCCTTCATTGCGGCATTGATGCTGTCCTTGGTAACATCCTTACCCTTAACAACGGCTACCAGGATGGTGGTGGAACCGGTGCAGGTGGGAACACGCTGTGCGGAGCCGATCAGCTTGCCGTTCAGCTCGGGGATTACCAGACCGATAGCCTTTGCAGCACCGGTGGAGTTGGGAACGATGTTCTGTGCGCCAGCGCGAGCACGGCGGAGGTCACCCTTTCTGTGGGGGCCGTCCAGGATCATCTGGTCACCGGTGTATGCATGAACGGTGGTCATGATACCGGACTGGATTGCATATGCATCGTTCAGAGCCTTTGCCATAGGAGCCAGGCAGTTGGTGGTGCAGGATGCAGCGGAGATGATCTGGTCATCGGTGGTCAGGGTGTTGTGGTTTACGTTGTAAACGATGGTCTTCAGGTCGTTGCCTGCGGGAGCAGAGATAACAACCTTCTTAGCGCCTGCGTTGATGTGAGCCATGGACTTCTCCTTGGAGCAGTAGAAGCCGGTGCACTCCAGAACAACGTCAACGCCCAGCTGACCCCAAGGGCAGTTAGCAGCGTCCTTCTCAGCGTAGATCTTCAGAGTCTTGCCGTCCACAGTGATGGTGCCGGCCTCGTCATCAGCGCATACGTCGTGATCGTAACGACCCTGAGCGGTGTCGTACTTCAGCAGATGAGCGAGCATCTTGGGGCTGGTCAGGTCGTTGATTGCTACTACTTCGTAGCCCTCAGCGCCGAACATCTGACGGAATGCCAGACGGCCGATACGACCGAAACCGTTAATTGCAACTTTAACAGACATGTTTGTATCCTCCAAATATATAATTATTATTTTGGGACATTTTTACAGAGAGTATAAACATACACCCTCGATCATATATTTTATATCATTTAAGGCAAATATACAAGTGTTTTTTTCAAATTTATAACTTTTTTCCCATTTTCACAAATTCAGGGGGATTTTTTGCTCTTTTTTATTCATATAAGGTACCGGGGAAATTGTTTGGAATATTTTCGTTCTTTTTGCTTGACAAGGCGGGAAAGATATAGTATAATATCATCCGTCGATAACGGCACGCGGAAGTGGCGGAACCGGCAGACGCGCACGTTTGAGGGGCGTGTGGATCACTCCGTACGGGTTCAAGTCCCGTCTTCCGCACCAAACAAAGGCATCATCCTTTTGGATGGTGCCTTTGTTTCTTGTATAGATGCAGGGACTTGAAGGGCCGGTAGTGAATGACTGCCGGGGGCAGTCAGAGCCGGCCACCGCTCTGGCCGAAGCCAGGCAAGTCCCGTCTTCCGCACCAAAATACAGGCATTGCCCATCGGGTGATGCCTGTATTTTTTTGATTTATGTGAAACGGGACTTGAAGGGCCGGGAGTGAATGACTGCCGGTGGCAGTCAGAGCCGGCCACCGCTCCGGTCCGCAGACCGGGCAAGTCCCGTCTTTCTGCCAAAGTATGACGTGCCTCCCTATTGCTCCGCCGCAGGACTTGTGATATAATATTCAGTAAGTATTTATTTAAGGGAGAGTCCTATGAAACCGTCTGCCATCGTTTACACATCCAACACGGGATTTACCGCCCGCTATGCCAAGCTACTGGGAGAAAAAACCACCTTGCCCGTGCACTCTCTGGATGAAGCCAAAGCCTCACTCGCCAAAGACACGCCCGTTCTATATCTTGGTTGGCTGATGGCCGGCACCGTCCGCGGATACAAAAAAGCCGCTAAGCGATACAAAATCTGTGCCGTGTGCGGTGTGGGACTTTGCGATACAGGCTCGCTCCTGGCTGAGATCCGCCGGTCGGAAAAGATCCCCGCCGCCACCCCTCTGTTCACACTGCAGGGCGGCATCGATCACGAAAAGCTCAGTGGCATATACAAGCGGATGATCGACACGCTGATTTTGTTTATGCGAAAAAAGAAAAACAAAACCGAGGATGACAAACGAATGCTGTATCTTCTGGAAACCACCGGGGATTACGTATCCGAGGAACATCTTTCAGATGTATACCGCTGGTACGATTCCGCCGACGATATGGCATAAAACAGAAGGATCCCCTGCCCCGCTTCAAACCGGGACAGGGGATTCCGTTTATTTGGACTCGTCCTTATATAAGCTTACGGCACTCAGAATTGCCGCAGCCATAAGAGGAACAAACTTCAGAGACTGTATCAGAATGTCAAACCACTGTTCTGCGGAAAAGAATATGCCGTGCATAAAGGAGAATCGGTAATCAATGAACTCATAGAAAAACATCCCCTCCTTCACGGCGGCGGGCAACAGCAAAAGGACAAGTGCAGAGGCAACGGTGAGCACCAGTGTACTGATCTGCAGTGAGCGCTTTCCACGTAAGATATACGCAAAAGCACACACGGCGGCGGCCAGGACGAGCAGCACTGCGATAAATCCACCCATATACGTTACGAGGGATTCCCAATGAAATGCATAGTCCAATTTGAATCCTCCGCCCACCAGCACGCGGGTTTTCGCAAACGCGGCACGGAGGGTGACGGAAAACAGTCCAAGTGATCCGAGGAGCAAAAATACGAATGTAAACAATGAGGTTGTACGGCGTTGCAAGAGCGTTTTCAATTCACGGAACGACATATTGGAATCCTCCTTTGGAATAGTTTGAGAGGAGGCAGATGCGCGGATCCCGTCAGCGATCGTCCGACAGGATATGGGTGTATCGGCGGGAATGGCAGACAGTTTTTGCAGGATTTCCTGTTTCTGTTCGATCTCCTCCGTCAGTGCGTCCCGATGCCCCTCCAGCACCTCCCTCGCACACGAAGGATCTTCCTGCATCCGGCGGATATCCGAAAGAGAGAATCCGGCACGGCGGAGGGTCGCGATCACCTCCAGGATTTCCACATCCTCTTCACTGAACGTGATAGATTTCCGGCCGGCATAGCTACTGTCCTGCCGAGGTGACAAAAGTCCGTTTTCAATATACAGACGGACGGCCCGATCACTCAGTCCCGTTCTCGCCAAAACGTCCTTCATACGCATACGATCATCTCCTTTCACCCAGATTCTATCATTTCACCCTGGGTGAATGTCAACCGTTTTTGCAAATATTTTTGAAAAAAACGAAAAATTCATCCATTTTCCCAGGCCACCTAAACCGTTTCAAAGCCGTGTCGGATACCCGTCTTTTCTTTTTCATCAAAATAACGAAATCCCCCTTTTTTTGCCCCCGAAATTCGTCATATCTCTATATTCTTTTCATTGACAAATCCACCCGTTTGTATTATAATACTTTATATATGTGATTTCCTGGAGTTTTGTCTCCTGTGGTATGGACTCCGCCGCGCAAACTGTGTGTTTTGCACAAATTCAATCCTGACACTCTTTGCCCGGCTGTTTATTTTGTCCTTTTATATCGTTCATCAATTATCGATATACGGACAGGCGGCTTCTTTTCCGGCAGATCACACAATTACCGTATAACAATACACATATATTTAAGGAAGGCAAACCAATGAGCAAGATTACCATCATCGGCACCGGCAGCGTAGGCTCTACCATCGCTTATACGCTGGCTGTTGCAGGCATCGCCAACGAGATCGTAATGATCGACCTGAACACCGAAAAGGCTCTGGGAGAAGCGCTGGATATCCGTCAGGGCATCCCCTTCTGCGCTCCCTGCTCCATCTATGCAGGCGACTATCGCGATGCGGTAAATTCCGACATCGTCGTTCTCACCTCCGGTGTAGCACGTAAACCCGGTCAGTCCCGTCTGGATCTGGCCCAGATCAACGTAAACATCACCAAGAGCATCATCCCTGAGATCACCCGCTATGCCCCCAACGCGAAGTACGTAATCGTCAGCAACCCTGTTGACATTCTTACCTATACCTTCTGCAAGTGCTCCGGTTTGCCTGAGAAGCAGATCATCGGTTCCGGTACCATTCTGGACACCGCCCGTCTGCGTGCAAGACTGTCCGAATACTACCAGATCAACCAGAAGAACGTGCACGCCTACATCATGGGTGAGCACGGTGACTCCGCTTTCGTTCCGTGGTCCATCGCCAACATCTCCAACGTTCCCGTGGACGATTACCCCAACTACCTGTCCAACAACGACGGTATGATTCCTCCCCTGAACCACGATGAGATCGAGAACTACGTTCGCAAGTCCGGTGCGCGCGTTATCGCCCGCAAGGGTGCTACCTTCTACGCCGTATCCGTTTCCGTGTGCCATATCTGCAAGGCACTGCTGGGCTCCATTGACACCACCATGACCGTCTCCACCATGATGCACGGTGAGTACGGCATCGATGACGTATGTCTCAGCGTACTGAACATCGTCGGCCGCGAAGGTGCGGAAGGCAAGGTGATCATGCCTCTGACCGACGGCGAGGTTGCTCTGCTTAACAAGAGTGCGGAAAGCCTGAAGGAAGTTATCCGCAGTCTGGAGATCTGATATACTGTATACAAACACAGCCTGCCCCAGCCGAAAGGCGGGGGCAGGCATGTGCCGTTATTTACCTATTGTTTATATTATCCAATTTCAAGGAGATACATAATGGATTATCGCATTGAACACGACTCCATGGGCGAAATGAAGGTTCCCGCCGACCGCTATTGGGCCGCGCAGACACAGCGCAGCCACGAGAATTTCGAGATCGGCGTAGGCATTGAAATCATGCCCCGTGAGATCACCCGCGCCTTTGGTATTCTGAAGAAGGCGGCAGCACTGGCTAACCACGCTCTGAAGCCTGAGAAGATGACTGAGGAAAAACTCTCTGCCATCACCAAGGCCTGCGACGAGGTTATCTCCGGATCCCTGAACGATCACTTCCCCCTGGTCGTTTGGCAGACCGGTTCCGGCACCCAGTCCAACATGAACGCAAACGAAGTTATCGCCAACCGCGGCAATGAGATCGCAGGCAAGAAGCTTCTTCACCCCAACGACGATATCAACATGAGCCAGTCCTCCAACGATACCTTCCCCACCGCTATGCACATCTCCGCGGTAATCGCGCTGGAAGACAAGCTGATCCCCGCAGCCGAGATGCTGATCGCCACCTTCCGCCGTCTGGAGAAGGAAAACGAGGGCATCGTTAAGAGCGGACGTACTCACCTGCAGGATGCAACCCCCATCACCTTCAGCCAGGAAATCAGCGGCTGGCGCTCCAGCCTGGAGCGTGACGTGGAGCTCCTGAAGCTCTCCGTTAAGCCTCTCTTGGAGCTGGCACTGGGCGGCACCGCAGTCGGCACCGGTCTGAATGCTCCCAAGGGATTTGACGCTCTGGTTGCCGAAAAGGTAACGGAGCTGACCGGCAAGAACTTCATCACCGCGCCCAACAAGTTCCACGCTCTCACCTCCAAGGATGAGCTGGTATTCGCGCACGGCGCTATCAAGGCACTGGCTGCTGACATGATGAAGATCGCCAACGATATCCGCTGGCTGGCCAGCGGTCCCCGCGACGGTCTGGGCGAGATCCACATTCCCGAAAACGAGCCCGGCTCCTCTATTATGCCCGGTAAGGTAAATCCCACCCAGTGTGAGGCTGTTACCATGGTTGCCGTTCAGGTTATGGGTAACGACGTTGCCGTTGGTATGGCTGCATCCCAGGGCAACTTCGAGCTCAACGTATTCATGCCCGTATGTATCTACAATTTCCTGCAGTCCGCACGTCTGTTGGCAGAGGCCATCGTTTCCTTCAACAACAACTGCGCTGTGGGCATCACCGCCAACCGTGAGAAGATGCACCACAATCTGCACAACTCCCTGATGCTGGTAACAGCACTGAACCCCTACATCGGTTACGAAAATGCCGCTAAGACTGCAAAGAAGGCATTTAAGGATAACATCTCCCTGAAGGAAGCCTGCGTTGCTCTCGGCTTCCTGACGGAGGAAAAGTTTGATGAGGTATTCCATCCGGAGCAGATGGTCTGACAGACAAGGAGGATCCCAGAATGAAAGTCAGTTATTACCCCGGCTGTACCTTGAGAACCAAGGCTAAACAGCTCGACCTCTACGCTCGCAAGAGTGCTGAGGCTCTCGGCATCACCATGGAGGAGATCGAAAACTGGCAGTGCTGCGGCGGTGTGTTCTCTACCGCCAAGGACGAAATTGCCACCAAGCTTTCCTCTGTCCGTGCTCTTGCCGAAGCCGCAGAGAAGGAACAGATCCTGGTAACAGTATGTTCCGCCTGCCACAACGTAATCAAGCAGACCAACCACGCTATGCAGAACGACGAGGATTTCGCGTCCCATGTAAACCGTTACATGGCTCCCGCATCCTACGACGGTTCCACCCGCGTTCTCCACTACCTGGAGATGCTGCGTGACGTGGTCGGATTCGATACGCTGAAGGAGAAGGTTGTGAATCCCCTGAGCGGCAAGAAGATCGCCGCTTACTACGGATGCCTGCTTCTCCGTCCCGGTCAGACCATGCAGATGGATGACGTGGAGAACCCCACCATCCTGGAAGATTTCATCCGCGCCCTCGGCGCGGAGCCGGTCATCTACGCACAGCGCAACGAGTGCTGCGGGGGCTACGTGACGTTGGAGGATCCTGGCTCCGCACAGAAGAAGAGCAAGAAGGTGCTCGACAGCGCCGCATCCCACGGTGCGGAAATGATCGTGACCGCTTGCCCTCTGTGCCGCTACAATCTGGAAAAGAACGGCGAGAGCGAAATGCCGGTGATCTACTTCACTGAGCTGCTGGCGGAAGCGCTCGGCGTAAAGGAGGGCTGATCATGGAGAACAATACCAATCGCATGAAGGAACAGATTCTGCGCACCAGCGGTGTAAATCCCCTGAAGTGCATGCGCTGCGGCAAGTGCTCCGGCACCTGCCCCGCTTACGATGAGATGGAATACCATCCTCACGAATTCGTTTATATGGTTGAGCGCGGTGATATTGAACCGCTTCTGAATTCCAAGTCCCTGTACAAGTGCCTGACCTGCTTCGCTTGCGTAGACCGCTGTCCCCGTGACGTGGAACCCGCCAAGCTGGTGGAGGCCGTTCGTCTGATGGTTATCCGTCAGCAGGGCAAGAATCATCTGAAGCCGGATCAGATCCCCGAAATGCTGGATGAGGAGCTGCCTCAGCAGGCCATCGTCAGCGCACTCCGTAAATACGCCAAATAAGAAAGGAAGTCACAATGCAAAGAATTGGAGTATTCGTGTGCCATTGCGGTACCAACATCGCCGGCACAGTGGATGTGAAGGCCGTTGCCGAAGCGCTTCGTTATGAGCCCGGCGTGGTTGTATCCACCGAATATCAATATATGTGCTCGCAGGCAGGTCAGGATATGATCCGCGAAGCGATCCGTGAGCATAAGCTTACCGGTATCGTTGTCTGCTCCTGCTCCCCCCGTATGCACGAGGCCACCTTCCGCAAGACCGCCCAGTCCGCCGGCTTGAACCCCTACATGGTGGAAATCGCCAATATCCGCGAGCAGTGCTCCTGGGTACATAAGGATGTGGAAATCGGCACCGAGAAGGCCGTTATCCTGGGCCGTGCCGCCATTGCGAAGGTAAATCTGAACGCTCCCCTGACTCCCGGTGAGTCCCCCGTTACCAAGCGTGCTCTGGTAATCGGCGGCGGCATCGCCGGTATCCAGACCGCTCTGGATATCGCAGACGCCGGTTTCCCCGTGGACATCGTGGAGACTAAGCCCACCATCGGCGGTAAGATGGCACAGCTGGACAAGACCTTCCCCACCCTGGACTGCGCTGCTTGTATTCTGACCCCCAAGATGGTTGAGGCCGCCCAGCACGAGAACATCCGCATCCTCTCCTACAGCGAGGTGCAGGATATCAAGGGCTTCGTGGGCAACTTCACCGTACAGATCAAGAAGAAGGCCCGCTTCGTAAACGAGGATGCCTGCACCGGATGCGGTCTGTGCACCGAAAAGTGTCCCCAGAAAAAGGTTCCCAACGAATTTAATATGAGCATGGACAATCGCCGTGCCATCTATATTCCCTTCGCACAGGCCGTGCCGAAGGTAGCTACTATCGATGCAGACTACTGCACTATGCTGAAGACCGGCAAGTGCGGTGTGTGCGCCAAGGTTTGTACCGCAGGTGCCATCGATTACACCCAGAAGGATCAGATCATTGAGGAAAAGTACGGCGCCATCGTGGCCGCTACCGGCTTCAATCCCATCTCCATGAAGCCCTTCGACGAGTATGCATACAGCCAGTCCAAGGACGTTATCACCTCCCTGGAGCTGGAGCGTCTGATGAATGCAGCCGGCCCCACCGGCGGTAAGCTGCTTCGTCCCTCCGACGGAAAGCATCCTCACAAGATCGTGTTCGTACAGTGCGTAGGATCCCGCTGCAGTGCTCACGCCTCCAAGGGCAAGGAATACTGCTCCAAGATCTGCTGCATGTACACCGCAAAGCATGCTATGCTGATCCGCGATAAGTATCCGGACACCGACGTATACGTATTCTATATCGACGTGCGTACCCCCGGTAAGAACTTCGATGAGTTCTACCGCCGCGCCGTGGAAGAATATGGCGTACATTACGTGAAGGGTATGGTCGGTAAGGTTTCCCCCGAGGGCGACAAGCTGATGGTTCAGGCATCCGACTTGCTGGCTGACAAGCAGCTGCACATCGAGGCTGACCTGGTGGTTCTGGCCGCGGCCATTGAGCCCGACCGGTCCGCACGTCCCCTGGCTACCCTTCTGACCGCCTCCATGGACACCAACGACTTCTTCACCGAGGCCCATCCCAAGCTCCGTCCCGTTGAATCCCCCACCGCCGGCGTATTCCTCTCCGGTGCGTGCCAGGGCCCCAAGGATATCCCCGAGACCGTTTCCCAGGCCGGCGCTGCCGCTGCCAAGGTTATCGGCCTTCTGGCCAAGGATAAGCTGCTGGGTAACCCCTGCGTGGCCGGCTCCAACGAATGGATGTGTAACGGATGCTCCTCCTGTGAGAGAGTTTGTCCTTACGGCGCTATTACCTATGTTACGAAAGAATTCCGTATGCCCGACCGTACCACTGCCCTCCGCCGCGTAGCTCAGGTTAACGAAGCGGTATGTCAGGGCTGCGGTGCTTGTACCGTTGCCTGCCCCTCCGGCGCAATGGATCTTAAGGGCTTTGCCAGCAGCCAGATTATGGCGGAGGTAGATGCAATATGCAAATGACCGAATATAAACCGAAAATCGTTGCCTTCTGCTGCAACTGGTGTTCCTACGCCGGTGCGGACCTGGCAGGCAACAACCGACTGAATTACCCCGCGGAGGTTAAGATCATCCGCGTTCCCTGCTCCTGCCGTGTGAATCCCATGTTCATCCTCCGCGCGTTCCAGCGCGGTGCGGATGGCGTGATTCTGTGCGGATGCCATCCCGGCGACTGCCACTACACCTCGGGCAACTACTACACCCGCCGCCGTATGGCTCTGCTCTTCTCCATGCTGAACTTCCTCGGCATCGAGAAGGAGCGCACCCGCGTTGAGTGGGTATCCGCCGCTGAGGGCGCTAAGTTTGCCGCTACGATGAACGATTTCGTAGCGCAGGTTGCCGCTCTGGGCGAAAACAAGAGATTGGAGGATCTGCGATGCAAAAAGTAACTCGTGAGATTCTGCTCGCCAAGGCTGCAGAACTGCTGAACGCCGGCACGGTAAACCGTGTCCTCGGCTGGAAAGCAGGTGAATTCACTTATGACGTAACCCCTGCCCTGTTTAACACGGCAGAAGAGCTGGAGAAGGATTTCGTATACGGTCCCTTCTGCGGTGCCAACTTCTCCAAGTATCTCGTAAAAGAAACCAAAAAGGACGAAGGAAAGATTCTCGTTTTCCTGAAGCCCTGCGATACGTACAGCTTCAATCAGCTCCTGACCGAGCACCGCTTCGATCGTGAAAAGGTATATGCCGTAGGCATTCCCTGCGACGGTATGGCGGACATTCACCTCATCAAGGAGCAGATCGGCGACGGTATCAGCGGCGTGGAGTGCGACGGTGACAATCTGATCGTTCACACTCTGTATGACGGCGACAAGACGCTGGCTATGGCGGACTGCATGGCGGAGCGCTGTGCCAACTGCAAGAGCAAGAAACACGTAGCATACGACGAGCTGATCGGTGAGACCGGCGAGGTCATCGACAGCCACCGCTTCGACGAAGTGGAAAAGCTGGAGAAAATGACGGAGGACGAGCGTTTTGCATTCTGGCAGAATGAGTTGTCCCGCTGCATCCGCTGCAACGCTTGCCGCGACGTGTGCCCTGCCTGCACCTGTGAAAAGTGCGTATTCGGCAATCCCGACTCCGGCGTGGAGAACAAGGCTATCGCCGACAGCTTTGAGGAAAAGATGTTCCACGTAATCCGTGCGTTCCACGTGGCCGGACGCTGCACCGACTGCGGTGAGTGCTCCCGCGTTTGTCCTCAGAACATCCCCCTGCACCTGCTCAACCGCAAGTTCATCCGTGACATTGACAATTTCTATGACGAATATCAGGCCGGCGCCGAGGTTGGCCAGAGAGCACCTCTTGTAAACTACAAGCTGGAAGACCTGGAACCCTCCGAGGCTGTGGAAAGGAGCTGCGATCATGCGTAAATGTTCCCTCACCAATCTGGACGCGCTCCTGCGTACCATGGCGGACACCGCTAACGTATATCTTCCCGTGGACGGCACAGACGGCCGTGCCCACTTCACTAAGTGGGAGGAAGGTGTGAAAATGAGCGAGGCTCTGAACACCGTCCGCTCCGCTAAGGATTTCTTCTTCCCCCAGACCGAGAATCTGGTGGATTTCAAGATGGAAGGCAAGACCATCGAGGTCATCGACATCCGCGAGGAGTGCGAGGATTTCGTGATCTTCGGCGTACGCGCCTGCGACGTGCGCAGCTTTGAGATTCTGGACCGGGTATTCCTGGCCGATCCTGTGGACAGCTACTACGCTTCCCGCCGTGAGCACGGCATCATCGTTTCCATGGCTTGCAACAAGCCTTCCGAGACCTGCTTCTGCCGTACCTTCGGCATCGACGCAGCTGCTCCCGGCGGTGATGTGGTTTGCTATAAGACGGAGGATGCTCTGTATCTGGATGCACTGACCGAAAAAGGTCAGGCGCTGCTTACCAAGCTAGAGGCTCTCACCGAAGAATGCGACACCGTTGCTGCTGACGCACAGAAAGAGCTGATCCGTACCCGCCTGGATAAGCTGCCCCTGAACAATCTGACGGCAGATGCCTTTGGCGGCGACAAGTTGGACACCTTCTTCAACGCACCCGAGTGGAAAGAACTGTCCCAGACCTGTCTGGGATGCGGTACCTGTACCTTCGTTTGCCCCACTTGCCAGTGCTACGATATCAAGGATTTCAAGACCAACAAGGGCGTTCAGCGTTTCCGCTGCTGGGATTCCTGCATGTATTCTGACTTCACCAAGATGGCTCACGGAAACAACCGCAATTCTCAGCTTGAGCGCTTCCGCCAGAGATTTATGCACAAGCTGGTTTACTTCCCCGCAAACAACGAGGGAATCTTCGGCTGTGTAGGCTGCGGACGCTGCCTGTCCCGCTGCCCCATCTCTATGAACATCGTTAAAGTTATGAAGAAATTGGGAGGTAATGCGTAATGAATACTGAAGCTTTGATCCCCGTTGTCGGCGTTATCACCGATATACGCATTGACACCCCCGACATCAAGACCTTCCGTGTGGTTACCCCCGACGGCAAAAAGGCATTTGACCACAAGCCCGGTCAGTGCGCTATGCTTTCTATCCCCGGTGTGGGCGAGGCCATGTTCTCCATCACCTCCTCCCCTACCAACACCGAGTATATGGAATTCTCCATCAAAAAGTGCGGCTGCGTGACCGAATGGCTCCACGCCGCTGAAGTTGGTCAGCAGATCACCATCCGCGGCCCCTACGGCAATCCCTTCCCTGTGGACGACGCGTTTGCAGGCAAGAACCTGCTCTTTATCGCGGGCGGTGTTGGTCTTGCCCCCCTGCGCTCCGTTATCAACTACGTAAGACATTACCGTGACCGTTACGGCAAGGTGGATATCGTGTACGGCTCCAGAAGCAAGGATGACCTTCTGGATTACGATGAGATCCTCAATGAATGGATGACCGACGACGGCGTCGACGTTCACCTCACCATCGACCGTGAGCAGGAGGGCTGGGACGGCCACGTTGGATTCGTTCCCAACTACGTCAAGGAGCTTGGCTTCGATACCGATAAGGTAGCGGTTCTCTGCGGACCTCCCATTATGATTAAGTTCACTCTGGCAGGACTGCAGGAGCTCGGTTTTGATAAAACGCAGGTTTATACGACCCTTGAGCTTCGTATGAAATGCGGAATCGGCAAGTGCGGACGCTGCAATGTCGGTTCTAAGTACGTCTGCAAGGACGGCCCCGTTTTCCGCTGCGACGAGCTTGACGAGTTGCCGGACGAATATTGATAGGCTGAAAGGAAACATACAATGGAATCTATGGTTAATATTTACCTGTTTGGTAAGAAATATGAAGTGCCGGAAAATCTGACAATCATGTGCGCTATGGAGTACGCCGGCTACCAGCTGGTACGCGGCTGCGGCTGCCGTAACGGCTTCTGCGGTGCCTGCGCTACCATCTACCGCATCAAGGGCGATCGCGAACTGCACTCCTGTCTGGCTTGCCAGACCAAGGTAGAAGAGGGTATGTACATCGCAACCCTGCCCTTCTTCCCCCTGGTGAAGGCTGTGTACGACGTGGAGAAGATCCCCACCACCGAGCAGATCATGATGCAGCTGTATCCCGAGATCTACGCCTGCGTAGGCTGCAACGCCTGCACCAAGGCCTGCACACAGGAGCTCAACGTTATGCAGTACATTGCGTACGCACAGCGCGGTGAGTTCGAAAAGTGCGCTGAGGAGTCCTTCGACTGCGTAATGTGCGGCGTTTGCTCCTCACGCTGCCCCGCCGGTATCTCTCATCCCCAGGTTGCTATGCTGGCTCGCCGTATTACCGGTAAGTATCTGGCTCCCAAAACCGAGCATCTGGAAGAGCGCGTTCGCGAAATCAAGAACGGCACCTTCGAGGAGCTCCTTGAGGCGCTGATGCAGAAGCCCATCTCCGAGATGAAAGAGCTTTACAACAACCGCGAGATCGAGAAATAAGGAGGGACATCCATGTATACCAACGAAAAAATGCTTGAATCGATCAAAAAGGTCGAAGCAAACCGTGCGGCCAATACGGTGATGGAACCCGTCCGTATGACTGCTGAAGAAAAAGAAAACGTACTGGCTACCTACCACCCTGACTATAAGCAGAGCGAATTTGTGAATCTGCAGATCGGTCCCAACAAGGGTGAGAAGGTTCCTACTGAGCTGGCCGCCATCCTGCAGGCAAACAGCCGCATCAACGCCGCAGACATCGATCTGTCCAAGATCGACTACGACGTGGACGTTCTGGTTATCGGCGGCGGCGGTGCCGGTTCCTCCGCAGCCATTGAGGCACACGAGGCAGGCGCCAACGTTATGATCGTAACCAAGCTGCGTATCGGCGATGCCAACACCATGATGGCAGAGGGTGGTATTCAGGCGGCAGATAAGCCCAACGACTCCCCCGCTATCCACTACGTGGACGCATTCGGCGGCGGTCACTTCGCTGCGAAGCCTGAGCTTCTGTACCGTCTGGTAAACGAGGCTCCCGAAGCTATCCAGTGGCTGAACAATCTGGGCGTAGAATTCGACAAGATGCCCGACGGCACTATGGTTACCACCCACGGCGGCGGTACCTCCCGCAAGAGAATGCACGCCGCTAAGGACTACTCCGGTGCGGAGATCATGCGTACTCTCCGTGACGAGGTTCTCAACCGCGGTATTCCCGTGGTTGACTTCACCGCGGCAATCGAACTGATCCTGGACGAGAACGGCCACGCTGCCGGTGCAGTCCTCATGAATATGGAAACCAAGGAACTCCTGATCGCACGTGCAAAGACCGTGATCATCGCCACCGGCGGCGCGGGCCGTATGCACTACCAGGGCTTCCCCACCTCCAATCACTACGGTGCTACCGCTGACGGTCTGGTTCTTGGCTACCGTGCCGGTGCCAAGCTGCTGTATGCGGACACTCTGCAGTACCATCCTACCGGTGCCGCTTATCCTCAGCAGATCTTCGGCGCTCTCGTAACCGAGAAGGTTCGTTCTCTGGGTGCTAAGCTGGTCAACGTAAACGGCGAGGTATTCATGCATCCTCTGGAGACCCGTGACGTTTGCGCTTCCTCCGTTATCCGTGAGTGCGCTCGCGGCAACGGTGTACAGACCGAGCAGGGCCAGGGTATCTGGCTGGATACTCCCATGATCGAGATCAAGAACGGCGAAGGCACCATCGAAAAGCGCATTCCCGCAATGATGCGTATGTTTGCCAAGTACGGCATCGACATCCGCAAGGAGCCCATCCTGATCTACCCCACTCTCCACTACCAGAACGGCGGTCTGGACATCAACGCGGACGGCATGACCACCTGTGTGGAGAATCTGTTCGTAGCCGGTGAGGCTGTTGGCGGTATCCACGGACGCAACCGTCTGATGGGTAACTCCCTGCTTGACATCATCGTATTCGGCCGCAGCGCCGGTAAGAACGCCGCCGCTAAGGCAAAGGACGTAAAGGTTGGCGCACTGAGCCTGGCTCACGTAGACAACTTCGCCCGCGAAATGGCTGAGGCAGGTATTGAGACCGATGTAGTTTCTCCCAAGCTGCTCCCCAACTACACCAATCAGAAGTCCATCTGATGGAAGAAAGGTCTTGATATCACATGAAGTTATTTGACGGAGTTATCTCCATTAGCAACATTTCCACCCTTCTGTTTGTAGTATTCGCTGTTTTGGCAGTGGGATACGCACTGGGCAGAATCACCATCAAGGGCATCTCCCTGGGTGATGCGGGTGTATTCATCATCGCACTGGTTTTCGGTGCACTGTTCTTCCACGTAGGTGACGCAGGTCTGGTATTTGCCGGCTCCACAACTCCCTACGATTTCTCCAGCGGTCTGACGCTGATTGAAAGCTTCGGCCTGATCCTCTTTGTTACCTCTGTCGGTTTCATCGCAGGTCCCAAGTTCTTCGGTAATTTCAAGCGTAATTTCAAATCCTACGTTCTTCTCGGTCTGATCATCATCCTGGCCGGCGGTCTTTCCGCCGCCGGATGCATCGGCCTGGGTGAAGTCGTTGGCTACGGCAGCAACATCCAGGAGCAGGACGGCTTCGTCGCTATGATCGTCGGCCTGCTGTCCGGTTCTCTGACCTCCACTCCCGCTTTCTCTGCCGCTAAGGCAACGGTTGCTGAGGAGTATCAGGCACTGGTTTCCGTAGGTCACGGTATCGCTTACATCTTCGGCGTTATCGGCGTAGTACTGTTCGTACAGCTGATTCCCAAGATCACCCGTGCCAATATGGAGGAAGAGCGTGCCAAGCTTGTGATCAAAGAAGAGGGCGAAAAGAAATCCTTCGTTGGCAAGCTCTTTGAGATCGACCACATGGGTATCGCGGCTTTCTCTCTGGCTGCTATCCTAGGTACGTTCCTCGGTCAGATCAAAATCCCCCTCAGCAGCGCCGGCCTGAGCGGCACCTGCTTCTCTTTGACCACCACCGGCGGCTGTCTGCTGACCAGTCTGATTATGGGCCACTTCAGCCGCATCGGCAAGGTGAGCATTATGCCCCAGGGTACTACCCTGAAGCTGTTCCGTGAGTTGGGTCTGGTTCTCTTCCTGGTTGGCGCCGGTATCCCCGGCGGTGCAGAGTTCGTGGAGAACTTTGACGCTATGTACTTCGTATACGGCATCATCATGACCATCTGCCCGATGATCATCGGCTTCCTGTTCGCGAAGTACGTACTGAAGCTGAGCCTCCTGAACAATCTGGGCTCTCTGACCGGCGGTATGACTTCTACCCCCGCACTGGGCACGCTGATCGGCACAGCCGGAACCGAAGACGTGGCTGCCGCTTACGCCGCCACCTATCCGATCGCACTGATCGCAGTCGTTCTGGTATCCCAGTTCTTGATTATTCTGTTCTGATATATCCCATAAAATTGATGGATTGAAAGGAAACTTCCATGAAAATTACCGTTTGCATTGGCAGCTACTGCCACTTGAAAGGTTCCCGCACCGTTGCTGAACTCCTGCGCAGCCGCATTGCCGCTGAGCATCTGGAAGACAAGATCAGTCTGAGCGGTACCTTCTGTATGGGCAACTGCCGCGATGACGTATCTGTCAGCATCGACGACGAAGTGTTCTCCGTAGCTCCCGAGACCGTGGACAGCTTCTTCGAGAACGAGGTTCTTCCCCGTCTGAACGCGTAAATCTACAAACAAAAAGAGCACACGATCTGCGATCGTGTGCTCTTTTTTAGTTGCATCAGATGCTGAAATCAAAGCGGAAATCAGCCCAGTTGCTGAGTGCATACAAACCGTCTTCCTCGCGGCGGATCAGTACGCCCTCGGCGAGCAGCTCATCCATCATTTCGGTGGCGATATCCAGACCGAAGGGAGCGGCGCCCTCGTAGAACTTGGGAGAAACGTATACCGGCTCCTTGGCACCTCTCTGACGGGTGCAGAGGGAGTCGTACAAGCGGCGCTTGAAGATGTAACGCATTGCTTTGCGCTCCGGTGCCTTCAATTCGTTCTCCTTACAGAAGTTGCGGATCATATTGTAGGCATTACGAGCCTCAGGCTGTCCCCAAAGACCAATTACGCAGTTGTATTCCGGCACTTCGAAGTCCAGCGCGTCTACCTTCGCCTGCAGGGTTGCGGCATCAGCGCCGCTTTCCTTCAGCTGCTTCAGTGCGTCGAAATCCACACGGAACTGTGCAAACTGACGGATCTGGTACAGATGAGGCAGAATCAAGCGGTAGAACTGACTGCGGGCCAGGGGGAACGGCATACCGTCGGCGGGCTCCTCTTCCGCGATCAGCGTTTCAAAATCTGCGATTACCGCATCGGCACGGTCCAGAATGGAAGCATAGTGGTTACCGTACAGAAGGAGATATTCCTTTTCACGCCACCAGTAGGTGTTCCAGGTGTCGCCGCTGCGGGCGTCGCGAATCCATTCCAAGGCAGCGAGAAGCTTCTTTGTATTCTCAGGATGGGACGCACCGGTGATCAGCTCAGCACTCTCACGGAGCAGCTGATCGGGATCGGCTTCGGGATTGATAAGCAGATGGCCTGCCGCATACATGGAGAAGAAGTTGAGGATGTGATAGGCATCCATCTCGCTCCAATAGGAGGGCACCAGAACGTGGTCTGCCTGGGCTCT
>JBGVKV010000112.1:0-5616 GCA_045123975.1 Eubacteriales bacterium
TCTTTCTTAAAAATCGATTTTGTTTTTGGCGGCCCGGCGGATCTTTTCCTTGTTCTCCCCCTTTGCCTTGTTGAAGTAGAAGGCCAGGATGGTGGCGAAGGCCGCCCAGGCGGGGGTGATGATGGCGGTCAGGTACGGCAGTGCCCCCGTAAATTTCAGGGTGATGGCCATCTCCGCCAGGTGTAAAACTCTCTTCGAGAGCAGGATCACCGACGGATACACCAAAAGGATGGTCACCGCCACGATGATCTTGGAAAATTCGATTTTCGGCAGCTTCATGATCCACCTCCCACCGCCCGGTGCAGGAACACCAGCATCATCTCCCGGGTGCAGCTTTCGTGAAGGCGGTAGTTCCCGTTCTCGTCCCCGTAGAGGATGCCGTTTTCCACGGCCCAGGAGACCGCATCCTCCGCCCATTCGGCGGGAACGTTGTCCATCTCCTCGGTGGGGATCTCCTCCGGGATATCCTCCTCCCCGAGGAGAAACGGCAGAGGATCGACTACCTCGCCGTAGATCTCCAACTGGAAATGGAGATGGGCCCCGGTGGAGTATCCGGTGGATCCCATCCGGCCGATCAGCTGTCCGGCGGTGACCGCATCGCCAATCTGCACCGGGATGCTTCCGTTTTCCAGGTGATAGTATTTCGTAACCACCCCGTCCCCGTGATCGACGGTGACCCGGTTGCCGGCAGAGCGGACGGTGTCGAAGCCTTCCACTCCGTCCCGCACGTCGGTGACGGTGCCATCCCAGGCGGCGCCGATGCCCGATAGGGCACTGTATCCCCGCCACAGGGTGAGATCGATGCCCTTGTGCCCCTGGCCTTCCTCTCCCGTTACGGGATCGGTACGGTAGCCGAAGGGGGATGTGACGCGGAGGGTTGTCCCCTCCGTCAGAACGGGGAGTACGGATAGAATATTCATACTCTCTCTCCTTTCGCGGGCGGCTCGGTGTGGAGAGCCATCAGCTCCTTATACAGAGCCGTTGCCACGTCGTTGCCGCCCAGGGCGTGATAGGCGTTGTACGCCTTTCTTATGGATTCCTTGGCGTAGATGGGGCAGTAATGCTTTTCCTCCACGTATTTGGCGTGCTTCTCGATGATTTTCTCCCGAAGCAGGCACTGCACGCCGTCGGCCACGGCGCTGTCCTTCTTTTTGCGCATCCGGAACCACACCGCCACGCCGGATACCACACCCGACGCGACGGCGGACACCAGCACGCTGAGAATCTTTTCTGCGATTGCGTCCATTTGTATCTCCCTTAGCTGCGGTACGCCCCAAACCGTGCAATCTTCGCATCCACCACAGCCTGTGTGGCTTCCCGGTGTTCTTCGGGTACGTCATCGATGGACATTTTTTCGGTGTATACCTTGAAGGCGTATTTGCTCACGGGCGGCAAGCCCACCACGGCAAGGTATTCTTCTTCTGTGACCTCCTCAAAGCCGTGGGGAGCGTTTTTGTTAAATATATAATAGTGCTTCATATAATAGTGCTTCATTCTTATCTCCTCCCGTTACGATATAAAGAAATCGTCGTCAGTTATTTTTACTACGGCAAGATTATTTTCTTCATATGGTACATCGAGTATATACAGATCCAACAATTCTCCACCTCTGATCATAAGTCCCATTCCTTCGGTTTCAATAAATTCTGTCATTACGATAATAGAATTTTTGGGACAAGAAAATGTTTCTCCGTTTTGATTATAATGTGGATTTCCGCTTTCATCCAAGTAGATAATCTTTGGATAGTATATCGCTCCAACACACGACCATCCGCTTACCATTTCCACACTGCTGCCCTGTTCAATCTGCCCGATAAGGGATGCCATCCCGTCCAGCTTTGTGCCGGATGGTACGGTTACGCCTTTTTCTGTGATCGCGGATGCAATAGCCGATTTGGCATTGCTAAGCCGCGTAATTTCATTTGCTGTACTCATTTATTCCTCCTTAAATGGCCGCCAACGCGTTCTCTATATCGTCGGTCAGCGATACCGTGCCGCCCGTGGTATGGCCGGCGGGAACGGTATAGGACGTGGTGGTCAGTCCGTCGATGGTGGCGGAAACGTCCCCGTTTACGGGAATCGCGCCCTCTTCCACCTCACCGGTGGGGAGCACGATCTTCTTGCCCGCCAAAACGTCTGCCGCCCCGGCGGTCACGGACGTAACGTCCTGGTACGCATCGGGGATGGGCTCCACGATTACCTCGGAGAGCACCTTGCCCGCCGCAGGCGTGATCTTCTGCTGCTTCTTCGTGGGCGTGGCGGTTTTGGTTTCCGGAGTGATCGTCACCTTGCCCGTGCCGCTGTGATAGCCTTTGGGAATGGTATACGTTGTTGTTTTTTCGTCCAGGGACGGATTCACTGCTCCCCAATTTTCCATATTTTCAATGGCCGCCGTCAGTCCTTCCATTGTGTCGGTGGATTTCGCTATGCCCAATGCCGCCAGCTTGATGCGGATTCGGGCACGCAGACTTACCAGGCGCTGAAGCTTTTCTGTTATGTTCATTGTTCGCATCCTCCGTTTTACAGGGAATCCAGCACGCTGCCGATGTCGCCCACGAGAGCGTGCACTGCGGCGGACGTGATCGGACGGGCGTTGTTTTCTTCCGCCGTATTGGCAGTGTCTACCGACAGGCGGCCGTCCTCGGACATCTTCAGATTATCGCCCAACTTGGCACCGCCCAGCACGTGGGCACTCATGGGCGGAACGGTCACCGGATGCTTTTCCAGATAGGCATTGATCAGCGCGGCGATCTGTTCCTCGTCGATGTCTCCCGGCGGGCCGTCAAAGTCGCCGCGCTCCGCGGCGGCCAGCAGCTCCTCTCTGGCTTCCTTGGCTGCCCTTGCAGCTTCGGCTGTATCTCGGATCGTTTCCGCGATCCAGTCCATACCCGGTGCCGGCGGATTTTCTCCGGGATCAATGGCTTCCGTTACAAGGCAAACAAAGCTTCTGGATTTTCCGATGATTGCACCGCAAACGATGCGCAATTCAAGCTCACCCTGTCCCGCAATAGCCAAATCCGTGTCCGTTGCCGTCCAGGATGCCGTGTTTCCCATCCGGCGGATCGGAACAGGGTAGGCCTGTCCGTCGGGACGGCGGTATACGCCCAGGATTTCGCCTCCGGGATAGACCGCTGCCCAGGAGGTTACATCAAACGTAACGGTACGGAATTCGTTTTCCCCCGTTTTGCCGATGCGCAAAACGGAGCGGTTGTCTTCTATTTCGTACATAGTTAATTCCTTTCGGTTGTATTTTCGCGGCGGCAGTGGGTGACAGATGGTGTGACAGGTGGTAAGACCATCGCCGCCGCATACCTAATCATAACAAATACGCAGGCGAAGAACAAATGTTTTTGTTGGTTGGTGAGAATCTGTTGCATATACTCACAGTTCATGATATAATAATGCGCGAGGTGATAGGTATATGTTACAATACAGATTGAAGGAACTCAGAAAAAGGGAAGGGATAACCCAGGCGGAGCTGGCCCGGACCCTGAACGTGTCCGTGGGCGCCGTGGGAAATTGGGAGAGCGGCAAGCGGCTCCCGGATATCCGTATGCTTCATCGGATCGCCGATTGCTTTTGTGTAACGGTGGATTATTTGTCCGGCGCCGTGCCGGTGCCGGCGGAGGATGGGGATCTGCGGGTAATTTGTTCCGATGAATCGATGATTGGAGCGGGGATCCACCCGGGAGATACGGTGTACGTCCGCCGCCGGAATACAGTGGAGGACGGTCGCATCGCGGCCGTGCAGATGGACGGACAGATCCTCTTGCGAAGGATCTTCCGATGCGGGGAGTATTTTGTGCTGCAGACGGAGAATCCGGTCTGGAAGCCCACGGTGTTCTCCGCGGAAGAATGGGCACGGGTTCATCTACTGGGGGAAGCTGCGTCCGTTGTGCATGTGCTGTGCTGAAAATGGATGAGTATTTATGCATTTTAGTGAATAAAATTCATTTCCACCGTCGAAAAACAGTAATATTATGCGAATTTCCATTGAAAATGGAGCATTTTTGTATTTGATTGAGGGGATATACAGTGAAATATCCATGAAGGTGTGGAATTGTATCCGACGGTGATACATAATATTAATAGTAAGAATCGGCATTTTTTGAAGGAGCGCAACGCCCTGCACTAATATTTATTCAGAAAAAGTTGAAAAATATTCAAAAAACCTATTGACAATTGCATATAAATGCGGTATAATTCCAACCATGAAGCGTATCGAGGCTGGATGTGCCGACATTCGCCTCGGAAATTATTCATTCTTTATAACCCCGAAAGGAACAAAACATTATGAAAAAGATTATTGCATTTTTGATGGCAGCTTTGATGTTGTCCCTCTGCCTCGCAGGCTGCGGCGCCAAGGGTAAGACCCTGGCCGAAGTACAGGAGGCCGGTAAGCTCGTAATCGCAACCAGTCCCGACTTCCCTCCCTTTGAGAGCCTGGAAGGCGGCAAGGTTGTCGGTATCGAAGTAGATATTATGGAACTGATCTGCAAAGAACTGGGCGTTCAACTGGAAATTGTTCAGATGGACTTCGACTCCGTTCTGCTCGGCGTTCAGTCTGCTAAGTATGACTGCGGTATGTCCGGTATCACTGTGGATGCCGATCGTCAGAAGAATATGCTCTTCACCACCCCTTACTACAACGCCGCACAGGTTATCGTTGTTAAGGAAGGCAGCGACATTAATGGCAAGGCTGACCTGTCCGATAAGACCGTATCCGTTCAGACCGGTACCACCGCCGAATCCGGATGCAAGGATGAAGGTATCGCTGTACAGGCATTTGCAGCCAACGCAGACGCTAAGGCAGCTTTGACCACCGGTAAAGTGGATGCATGGGTAGTTGACAACCTGACCGCTATTCAGATGGTACAGGATGGTGACGGCCTGGTTATCCTGGATGAGAAGATGACTGTGGAACCCTATGCATTCTCTTTCGCTTTCGGTTCTGAGGATCTGGTAGAGAAAATTGATATCATCCTGAAGAAGCTGATTGACGATGGCACTGTTGAAGGTATCTTCAACAACTACGGCGAAACCTACATGAAGCCCTGATCCGTTACATAATAATACGTCCTATGGCGGCTCCGCGTGAAAGCGCGGAGCCTGCTTGGGTTTATTCCCCCCGATAAACGGGGCATCTTGACGATCGTTTAAGGAAAAATCAAATGAATTGGTTGACAAAATTGCAGGAAACCTTCCTTGAGGACAACCGCTATATGTGGATGGTGGAGGGCCTCGGAAACACCCTTCTGATTACTCTGGGCGCGCTGGTCATCGGTGTGATCATCGGTACGCTGATTGCCGTTACCAAATATTTCTGTGAGGGCAACAAAAAGCTGCGCTTCTTCAACTGGCTGTGCGATCTGTATACCACGGTGATCCGCGGTATTCCCGTGACCGTACTGTTGCTGGTGTTCTTCTATATTATCTTCGTTTCCGTCAAGGACGGCGTGCCCGTGGCCATCGTGGCCTTCGGTATCAACTCCGGTGCTTATATGGCGGAACTGATCCGCAGCGGTATCAACGCTGTGGACAAGGGACAGATGGAGGCGGCACGAAGCCTGGGCCTCTCCAAGGGTCAGGCCATGGCCAAGATCATCTTCCCCCAGG
>JBGVKV010000113.1:0-21488 GCA_045123975.1 Eubacteriales bacterium
CCCGCCATCGGTAACGAGTGCATCGCTCTCTTGAAGGAAACGTCCGTTGCCGGTTACGTGGCTGTGGTGGACGTGACCAAGGCGGCCACCAATATTCGAAATAAGACCTACGACGCGGTGAATCCCATCATCCTGCTGGCCCTTGTGTATCTGGTGATGGTGGTGGCCATGACCCGTCTGTTGGCAGTTCTGGAAAAGAGGTTGCGTAAGAGCGATGGAAAATAATATGTGTACAAACGACGTGACCATCCGCGTCCGCGGACTGAAAAAGGATTTTAACGATGTGTCCGTCCTCAAGGGAATCGATATCGATATCCATAAGGGCGACGTGGTGTGCGTTATCGGCGCCTCCGGCTCCGGTAAGTCTACCTTCCTTCGCTGTCTCAATTTGCTGGAACAGCCCACGGGCGGCAGCATCTACTTTGAAGGCGCCAACCTGACGGATGAGAAGGTGGATCTGAACCTCCACCGCCAGAAGATGGGTATGGTGTTCCAGCAGTTCAATCTGTTCCCCCATATGTCCATTCTGGAGAATCTGACCTGCGCTCCCGTTCTTCTGAAAAAGGCAACCCCGGAGCAGGCAAAGGCAAAAGCTATGGATATGCTTGCCCGCGTAGGCCTTTCCGACCGTGCGGACAGCTATCCCAATCAGCTTTCCGGCGGCCAGAAGCAGCGTGTGGCCATCGTCCGCGCCCTCTGTATGGAGCCGGACGTGATGCTCTTCGACGAGCCTACCTCCGCCCTCGACCCGGAGATGGTCGGCGAGGTTCTGGACGTTATGAAGGAACTGGCCAAGGAGGGTATGACCATGGTGGTCGTTACCCACGAGATGGGCTTTGCCCGCGAGGTTTCCAACCGTGTCATCTTCCTGGATGACGGCGTGATCGCCGAGGAGGGAACACCGCAGCAGATCTTCGAGAATCCCCAGTGCGAGCGTCTGCAGTCCTTCCTTGCAAAGGTGCTGTGAGAATCTGTAATACAATCAGTACGGAGATAAGTATGATTTCATTAAAAGGTAAGCATTTTCTGAAACTCTTGGACTTTACCCCGGAGGAGATCGGTGGCCTTCTGGATCTTTCCGCAGAGCTGAAAGCAAAGAAAAAGGCCGGTATCCCCCATCGCCTTTGCGAAGGGAAGAGCATCGCTCTGTTGTTCGAGAAGGACAGTACCCGCACCCGCTGCGCATTTGAGGTGGCAGCGGCCGATCTGGGTATGCATCCCGTGTATCTGGGCCCCACCGGCTCCCAGATGGGGAAAAAGGAAAGCACCGCCGATACGGCCCGCGTTATCGGCCGTATGTTTGACGGTATCGAGTACCGCGGCTTCGGCCAGGAGATCGTGGAGGAGCTGGCGCGCAACGCAGGCGTTCCCGTGTGGAACGGCCTGACCAACGAGTTCCATCCCACCCAGATCCTGGCGGATTTCCTCACCATCCGTGAGCATTTCGGTACCCTGGCCGGCAAGAAGCTGGTCTATATGGGCGATGCCCGCTACAATATGGGTAACTCCCTGATGGTTGGCTGTGCCAAGATGGGTATGCATTTTGTGGCATGTACCCGCGCAAAGTATTTCCCGAATGCGGATCTGGTGGCCCAGTGTAAGGCCATCGCCGCTGAAACCGGCGCCACGCTGGAGTTCATTGAGGATCCTATGGTTGCTACCAAGGGCGCGGACGTGATCTACACCGACGTGTGGGTATCTATGGGTGAGGCGGATTCCGTATGGCAGGAGAGAATCGCCGATCTGACCCCCTACCGTGTAACGGAGGAGCTGATGGCCAATGCCGGCCCCCAGTGCCGCTTTATGCATTGCCTGCCTGCGTTCCACGATACCAATACGGTGATCGGACAGCAGATCTATGAGAAGTACGGCATTTCCTGTATGGAAGTGACCGACGAGGTGTTTGAGAGCGAGCAGTCCATCGTCTTTGATGAGGCGGAAAACCGTATGCACACCATCAAAGCCGTAATGGCGGCTACGCTGTAATACAAATCCAAAATGGGGATGGCACAAACGTGACACCCCCATTTGTGCATGAAATTTATAACCCGATATATACAGAAAGGACGTACTACCATGGCAAAAGAAAGAAAAGACGTGCCCCAGAATCGGAAATGGAATACCGATCACATCTTCGCTTCCCAGAAAGAGTGGGATGATCTGTACGCTTCCCTGGAAGGAAAGCTGGATTTTTCCGCCTATAAAGGAAAACTGAATAATGCCGAGACCATCCTTCAGTGCATGGAGGGAATCAATGCGGTAGTAAAGGATCTGAGCTTTCTGTCCGTGTACGCATTTATGCGTCGGGACGAGGATACCCGCAACTCCGAGTTTGACGCGCTCCAGTCCCGTGTGCAGATGCTCTCTATGAAATTCTCCGCCGGCGTTTCCTTTATCACGCCGGAATTGACGGCGCTGCCCGTAGAAAAGCTGGAGGAGTTGGCCGCCGATCCCCGTCTGAAGGATTACGACTATACCATCCGCGGCATCATCAAGGGTAAGCCTCACGTGCTCTCCGAGGAGATCGAAACGCTCCTTTCCCAGGAATCCCGCATCTTCGGCGGATTCCAGAATGTGTTCTCTATGATCAATAACGCCGATCTGCCCTATCCCACTATCCGTGTGAATGGGGAGAAGGTGCGCCTGACTCACGGCACCTACGGCCTGATGCTCCATTCCCCCGACCGCCGTGTGCGCCGTGCCGCCTTCAAGGCATTCAATAAGGTGTATATGGATCTGATCAACACCATTACCGCCACCTTCGTGGGCAATATCGATAAGGACGTGTTCCTGGCCCGTACCCGTAAGTACAACTCCTGCCTGGAGATGGCTTTGGCCGGTGAGGACGTGGACGTACAGGTGTACAAGAACCTTCTGGACAGCGTCAATGCCAATCTGCCCTTGCTCCATCGGTATTTCAAGGACCGCAAGAAGATCCTCGGCGTAAAGACACTCCATATGTACGATATCTACACCTCTCTTGTGGAGAATGCGGAGATTCAGGTGGAATACGATGAAGCCTTCCGCATCGTTAAGGAAGGTCTGGCTCCCCTGGGCGAGCAGTATGCACAGCTTCTGCAGGAAGCCTATGAGGGCGGCTGGATCGACGTGGAGGAGACCGAGGGCAAGCGCAGCGGTGCCTATTCCATCAGCGTATTCGGCCTGAAGCATCCCTACGTGCTCCTCAACTACCAGAAGACTACGAACGACGTGTTCACCGTAGCCCATGAGTTGGGACACGCTATGCACTCCTACTTCTCCGAGCGGAATCAGCCCCAGGAGAAGGCAAGCTACAAGATCTTCGTGGCCGAGGTGGCCAGCACCGTCAACGAGGTGCTCCTGCTGAAGCATCTTCTCAAGAACACGGACGACGTGAAGCTGAAGAAGTACCTCCTCTCCTACTATATGGATACCCTGAAGGGTACGTTGTTCCGTCAGACTCAGTTCGCCGAGTTTGAATATCTGGCACACGATATGGCAGAGAAGGGACAGCCCCTGACCAAGGACGCCCTTTGCAATGCTTATCTGGATCTGAACAAGAAGTACTACGGCCCCGCTGTGGAATCCGATCCGGAGATCGCCTATGAGTGGGCACGGATCCCCCATCTGTACCGCCGGTTCTACGTGTATAAGTACGCTACCGGTATCGTGTCCGCTGTGTCCATCGCGGAGCGTATTCTGAACGAGGGCCAGCCTGCCGTAGAGGATTACTTCCGTTTCCTGTCCTCCGGCGGCAGCGACAGCCCCGTGGAACTTCTCAAGCTGGCCGGCGTGGATCTGACCAAGCCCGACGCCTTCGAGTCCTGCATGGCATCCTTCAAGGCCGCTCTGGAAGAATTCGAACAGCTTTGATGAATCGTTAAGAAAAGAGAGCCTGCGGGCTCTCTTTTTCTCGTTGACTATTGCTTCACGGAAAAATCTAATGTATAATTAAATAAATAAACGAATGATCCGAAAGGCAGATACGGTATGAAGAAACTGGGCTTTGGCTTGATGCGGCTCCCCGTGAACGAGATCGACGGGGAAAAGAAGATCGATATAGAGCAGCTTAAGGAGATGGTGGATACCTTCCTGGCGCGGGGATTCACTTATTTTGATACAGCCTGGATGTACTGCAATTTCCAAAGTGAGTACGCCACCCGCGAAGCGTTAGTGGAGCGTCACCCTCGTGAATCCTATACCTTGGCCACCAAGCTTCACTCCGCTTATGTGAAGACCAAGGAGGACCGGGATCGCATTTTTGATGAGCAGCGGAGAAAAACCGGCGTCAGCTATTTCGACTACTATCTGCTCCACGCCATCGGCCGGGAGAATTATCCCGTCTATACGGAAATGGATTGCTTTGCCTGGCTGAAGGAGAAGAAGGAAGCCGGCCTTGTGCGCCATATGGGCTTCTCCTTCCACGACGATGCAGAGTTTCTTGATCAGGTGCTCACCGAGCACCCGGAGATGGAATTCGTTCAGCTTCAGATCAATTATCTGGATTGGGACAGTGAGGGTGTCCAGTCCCGCAAGTGCTACGAGGTGGCTACCCGCCACGGCGTGCCCGTGATCGTTATGGAGCCCGTGAAGGGCGGTACATTGGCCAACGTACCCGAGGCTGTTGCGGACATGTTCAAGCGGCATCAGCCTGATTTGTCCGTGGCGTCCTGGGCGGTGCGCTTCACCGCCGATCTGGACAACGTATTTATGGTGCTGTCCGGTATGAGCAATATGGAGCAGCTGTTGGATAATACCTCCTATATGATGGATTATCAGCCTCTCAGTGAGGAAGAGCAGGCTATTATCCGCCGTGCCGTTGGATTCATCAACGGAAGCATCGCCATTCCCTGTACGGGATGCGCCTACTGCGTGGACGGATGCCCCGTGGGCATTCCCATTCCCCAGTATTTCTCCCTGTACAATGCCGATAAGCAGGAGATTCCCGGAAAATCCTGGACACCCCAGGAATCCTACTACGTCAATCTGACGAAGGAATTCGGCGCTGCCGATCAGTGCCTGGAATGCGGTCACTGCGAGCAGGTATGCCCCCAGCATCTGCCCATTATCCGGCACTTGAAGGAAGTAGCCGAGCACTACAAGGATGCATAAAGAAAAAGCGGTTGCCGTATGGCAACCGCTTTGTTTTATCCGATCATACTCTCGCCGGTCTGCTGCATGGTGTAGGGCATCTGTTTTTTGTAGAACAGAGCACCTGTCAGACGGATATCCCGGGAGGAAGAGCCCACGTACAGATCATACCGACCGTTTTCCACTACCCAATCGTGGACGGTAGTGTTGTAATAGGACAAATCTTCTGCGCTTAACGTGAAGCGTATCCGGCGGGATTCGCCGGCACGAAGGAAGATCTTTTCAAATTTTTTCAGTTCCTTGATAGGTCGCACCACGTTGCAGATGGGATCGCCCACGTACAATTGGACAACCTCGGCGCCGTCCCGATCGCCCGTATTGGTCAAGGTGAAGGTGACGGACAGATCCTCCTCGGATACCTGAAGATCGCTGTAAGCGAAGGTGGTGTAGGACAGGCCGTGTCCGAAGGGGAAGCGGATTTCCTCCGGATGCTTGTCGTAATAACGGTATCCCACGTCAAAGCGTTCTTTGTATTCCAAAATCAATCCGTTGCCGGGGTATTCCAGATCCTGCCGCATGCAGGTGGGGAAGGTCTCCGACAGCTTGCCCGAGGGATTCACAATACCGCACAGCACGTCCGCAATGGCACTGCCGGCGGACTCACCGCCCAACCACATTTCCACCACCGCATCGGTGCGGCTCAGATGCTCGCCGAACAGAATGGCGCCGCCGTTCTGGAGAACCACGGCGGTTTTTTTGCCGTGGCGAAGGGCGGTACGAATGTACAATTCAAAGTTCTCGTTCAGATAAGCGGAACGGCGATCGAAATTCTCCGTGTCCTCACCGGTCATGGAGCCCATGAAGTACAGCACCAGATCCGCATCTTCAAATTCCTCAGCAAATGCCCGCTGTTTGGGCCACAGCATGGTGTCGGAGAATGCGCCCTTTTTATATGCCTCAATGAATTTGAATTCCACGCCGGGCAGCCGCTTCTGCAATTCCGCAAGAGGACTGTCGATATATTCCGGACTTTGCAGAACCTCGGCACTGCCTTGTCCCGCGATCAGCGGGAATACGGCAAACTCGCCCACGACGGCGATCTTCTTGTACTTTTCCTCACTCAAGGGGAGGATGTCATGCTCATTCTTCAAAAGAACGATGCCGTCGGAGGCAATTTCCCGGGCGATCTCATGCTGGCGCTCCCGATCGTACGTAATGGATGGGGGAGTACGGCGGAAGATCAGGTGAAGCATGCGACGTACCGCGTTGTCGATCTCCTCCATCGTTACCTTGCCTTTTTCAAGACCGTCCTTCAGCTGCTCCTCAATGCGTGCGTTACGGGGCATCTGCAGATCCAGTCCGGCGGCGATGGCACGGGAAATATCGTGAACGGCACCCCAGTCGGATACCACTACGCCGTCATAGCCCCATTCATCCTTCAAAATTTCCGTCAGCAGATGCTTGTTTTCCGAGCACCATACGGCGTTGATCTTATTGTATGCGCACATAACGGTGTCGGGTGCGGATTTTTTCACAGCGATCTCGAATCCGCGCAGATAGATCTCCCTGAGGGTGCGCTCGTCTATTTCGGCGCTGAGCGCTTCGCGATATTTTTCCTGGCTGTTTACGGCATAATGCTTCAGAGAGGCGGACACACCGCCTTCCTGGAGACCTTCAATATAGGCTGCAGCCAATTCGCCGGCCAGTACGGGGTCCTCGGAGAGATATTCAAAATTCCGACCGCAAAGGATGTGGCGTTTGATATTAATGCCGGGGCCCAGAAGCATGTTGATGCCGTTATGGATACACTCGTCCGCCAAAGCGCGTCCCATCTTTCGTGCGGTTTCCGTGTTCCAGCAACAGCCTACGTTGCACAGATTGGGGAAGTGGGTGCAGTTTTTCTCCGGCTCCAATCGGGTACCGTGAGGACCGTCCGCCAAATGGAGAGCAGGGATGCCCAGGCGTTCGATGGCGTGGGTCAGCATATTGGCGTCACCTGTAAGCAGAGTGGCTTTTTCTTCCAAAGTCATCTGTTTCAGGATATTTTCGATGGTGTCTTTCATATTGAACCTCCGACAATTGATGATACTGCGGCAATTATAGCATATTCAAGGAGAGATGTAAAGAAAGAGGAGAAAAAACGTGATGATGTTTCAGATAAAAAACAAAAAGCACCATCCAAAAGGATGGTGCTTTTCCGAGTTGGCGTTTCGCGCCAACTCGCCTGGTGCGGAAGACGGGACTTGCCTGGCTGCGGCTAGAGCTGTGCCTGGCTCTGACTGCCACCGGCAGTCATTCACTACCGGGCCTTCAAGTCCCGTTTCACTTGAATCAAAAAAATACAGGCACCGCCTTTAGGCGATGCCTGTATTTTGGTGCGGAAGACGGGACTTGAACCCGTACGGAGTGATCCACACGCCCCTCAAACGTGCGCGTCTGCCGGTTCCGCCACTTCCGCGTGACTGCCCATCAGTATAGCACGGATTTGCTTTTTTGTCAATACTTTTTTCAAAATCCGCCTTCGGTGGGCCCAAAACACAGCGGTTCAAAACATAAAATAATATACCTATCCAATATTGACATCCCCTATCTCCCATGCTATAATGCGCTTAATAAGAACCCGAAAAACTTGTCTATGGAGAAAACAATCATGCGAAAACTTACCTATCCGCAGCCCGATTTTGCACGCAACGAATGGCTGAACCTGAATGGCCCCTGGCAATTTTCTTTTGACAGCCCCGCCTTGGATCGGACCATCGAGGTTCCCTATCCCTGGGGCTCTCCTCTCTCCGGTATTCAGGAATCCCGGGATGCCACCGCGTACTACCGCCGCACGGTGCAGTGGAATCCGGCAGGAGAGCGCATTTATTTGATTTTCGGTGCCGTTGACTACACCTGCGAGGTGACAGTGAACGGTGTTTCCGTCGGCACGCATCAGGGCGGATACGCACGCTTTGAATTCGACGTGACCGATCTGTTCAAGCGGGACGGTGAGAACGAAATCCTCGTTTGCGCCACCGATACCGGTGCCAGATCCCAGACCTACGGCAAGCAGGGTTACGGCGATGCCCGTGGCATCTGGCAGACCGTATGGCTGGAAAGCCGCCCGGCGGCCCACGTTGCCTCCTTCTTCGTGCAGACCAAGCTGGACGGAACAGTGACTTACGATGTGGAGCTGACTCCCGCCGCCGAGGGATTGATTCTCGCGGCGGATTTCGGTGACGTTCACGCGGAGGGAACGGTAGAAAACGGCCGTGCACATCTTGTCATGCATATGGAGAATCCGGCACTTTGGACGCCGGAGAATCCCTATCTGTACGAGGGTACGCTGCGTGTCGGAGAAGACACGGTATCCACCTATTTCGGTATCCGCGAGATCGGCACCGGCGTGTTCGGCGCAAGCAACAGGCGCTATATCACGCTGAACGGAAAGCCGTACTTCCTGAGCGGCGTTCTGGATCAGTCCTTCAATCCTCAGGGATTCTTCACCTTGCCCTCCGATGCGGATTGTCGGGAGGAAATTCTGCGGGCGAAGCGTCTGGGACTGAATATGATGCGCATTCACATCAAGGCGGAGGAACCGCTGAAATTGTACTGGGCCGACCGTCTGGGCATGCTGATCATGGCCGACTTCCCCTGCTTCTGGGGTGAGCCCACCCCGGAAACCAAAAAGCAGTACGAATACGAGATGGAAAAACAGATCCTTCGTGACCGCAATCACCCGGCTCTCTTCTACTGGGTAGTATTCAATGAGTCCTGGGGGCTGTTCAGCAGCGGTACCGACAAGAGCGGAAACGGCATCTCCGAGTACACCAAGGAAACGGCGGAATGGGTAGTAAAATGCTATCATCGGGTGAAAGAGATGGATCCCACCCGTCTGGTAGAGGACAACTCCGTCTGCAAGCGGGATCATACCGTAACCGACGTGAACTCCTGGCATTTCTACTCCAACGGATACACCCGCGTCAAGGGCGTGGTGGATGATTTTTGCAACACCGCCTACGTCGGTACCCAGGCCAATTACAAGGAAGGCTACACCATGACGGATGTCCCCTGCATGAACAGTGAATGCGGTGCGGTATGGGGTGTAAAGGGCAATGCCGGCGACAGCGATATCGCGTGGCAGTACAAGTACATGATCAACGAATTCCGTATCCACGATCTGCTTTGCGGATTCATCTTCACGGAGTTCCATGACGTAGTCAACGAATTCAACGGATATTACAAGATCAACAACGACGATAAGGAGTTCGGCTACGGCGATTTCGGTATGGGGATCCGGGATCTTCACTCTCAGGATTATCTGGGCGCGGATTTCGCGCCTATGACCACCGTCCACCCCGGCGACGGTATCCGTATTCCCATGGTGGCCTCCAGCTTTACCGACGTTCGCCACGGCAAATATCTGACGGCAGCGTGGCAGCTGACCGTGCTGGATCCCTTGGATGGCGATTACGTGGCAGACAGCGGTGAGTGGCGGATTCTGTGGAGCGGGTACGGTGGATTCCCGGCAGGGGAAATCCTTACGGAGGCGCCCATCCACGACGGCACGGCGGTTCTTTCCTGGGCTTTGATGGACGAGGATGCCGTTGTGATGCAGAATTATCTGCTGTTTGATATCGACGGCGGCAAGAGAGAAGACGCGCTGGTGCTGGAGCCTGCCGATTTCACCTCGGACGGATTCAGGAAGGCCTTTGCGGTGCAGCAGGGCAACAAGCTGAACGGACTGGGAGATGGCGGTACGTTCACGGCAGAAATCCGCACCGCGGATATTCCGGGCCTCTCTGAGGAAGACGATCTTCGCATCGTGATGGAGCTTTCCACCCGTGCGGCCATGACCCGAGACTATCCGGAGAATATGACGGAGAAAAAGATCGATCTGGATTACATGCTGGGTTACCGCTGTGACGCGGGAGAAAACCGAAACACCTTCCCCCAGACGGATTTGATCAGGAATCCGGGTATGGTGGAGATTCTGGCAGACGGTGTTGTCATCAAACGGATGTGGCTGGAGGACTGCCCGGCGGACGCGCGGGGTATGCTGTCCCACCACTATCAGGCGGACGATCAGCTGCTGGACGAGGCCGGCAGTTACGGATATTTGTGCGATGCAACCGTTCCTACCGCCCTTCTGTTCAAGCTGAAGGAGAGGGAAAGCTTCACGCTTTCCATTCGTATGTGTGACGATTGCGGCCTGTCCCTGTACGGACGGCGCAGCGGCCGGTACGGAATCGGCGTGGTGCTTCGCGCAGAATAAACAATAGAAAAAAGTGGATACCGGAATCGGTATCCACTTTTTTATTACATTTCCTGTGCCCAGGTGCCGTTTACAAAGATGGGCGTTGCCTTGCCGTCCTTGTATCCGGTGATGTTCATATCGGGTGCGCCGATCATGAAGTCCACGTGGATCATGCTGTCGTTGATGCCCAGAGCGTGGCATTCTTCGTGAGTCTTGTTCTGGAAATCGTTGATGGTGTCCATAAAGCCGCGGCCCAGAGCTACGTGGCAGCTGGCGTTCTCATCGAAGAGGGTGTTGTAGAACAGCACGCCGCTCTCGGAGATGGGGCTGTCCTTGGGTACCAGAGCCAATTCGCCCAGATAGCCTGCGCCCTCGTCCATGCTCAGCATACGGTCCAGCAGGGGCTTACCCACTTCCGCATCCCATTCCACAGCCTTGCCGTCCTTGAAGGTGATGTAGAACTTGTCGATCAGCTGACCCTGGTAGGACAGAGGCTTGGTGGAAACCAGCTTACCGTCCGCACAGCCCTTCTTGGGGCTGGTGAAGATCTCCTCGGTGGGCATGTTGGGATTGAAGAAGTTGCCCAAAAGGGAAACCTCACCGCCGCCGCACCAGTGTGCTTCGGGAATAAGAGATGCACGGAAATCGGTACCGTTTGCGCTCTTGTACTCCAGGTAATCAAAGTGCTGCTCGTTGAGCCATGCGCATCTTGCCTTGAATGCTTCGTTGTGCTGATTCCATGCCTCAACGGGATCGTTGTCCTTGGTAACGCGAACGGTCTTCAGAATCTCTTCCCACAGCATCTCGTAGGCTTTATTCTTCTTCTCACCGGGGAATACCTTTTTTGCCCATGCGTAGGAGGGAACGGCCACGATGGTCCACTGTTCCTTGTTTTCCATGGCATCGTTGTACTTCTTTACGATGGGATAAGTGGCAATGCGAGCCTTCTGCATCTTCTCCTGATTGATGCCGCGCAGACCGTCCGGATCCTCACCGATGATGTGGATGCGGCAGGGGATCTCTTCCACGGCCAGCTTCATTTTCTCCTCTTTCCATGCGGGAACGGTGGAGAGGGACTTCAGGGTGCGGTATTTGTAGTGCATCTTGGTGATAGCCTGGCAACTCCACTCGTGGTCTACACGGGAAGCACCTGCCTTGTAGCAGGCCTCGGTCACGTAGGCAGCAAATTCGCTGTGCTCTACGCTGGCACTGATGGTGACAACCTGGCCTTTCTTTACGTTAGCACCTACGCGGGCAACCAATTCCGCGTATTTTTTCATCATTGTTTTTGTCATGATTCATACTCCGTTTATGGTAATTATTCAGTGTCTTTGATTATTGTACACCAAGTCGGTGCGTAAGTCAAGGAATTGGCGGGGATAATGTGTTTCTATTGCCGATTGCCCTTCTTTTTGGGCGGGCGGCGCTTTTCTTTTTTTACAGAAAAGCCGAAAGGACCAATCTGCCGTCCCAATTCGTAATACTGTCCGTGCGCGAAGGCGGCCAGATGAGCCCACTCCAGGTGCAGCCTGCCGTCCTTATCGAGAAGGGAAGGATCTACTTCAATCCCCACAATGTCTGCGAGGAACATATCGTGGGATCCCATGGGGAGGATGTCCGTCACGCGGCAGCACAGCGCCAGGGGAGATTCCGCGATCAGGGGACAGGACAGGTAGGAGGATTCCTCCTTAGTCAGATGAAATCGGGTGAATTTATCCACCTTGCGTCCCGTATACACGCCGCAGGAATCGGCGGCACGTACCAGATCTGCCGTGGTCAGATTGATGGCGAACTCCCCCGTTTCCTTGATGATCTCATAGGAGTGGCGGGTGGGGCGGATGGAAATATAGGTTTTCGGCGGAATCGTGTTCACGATGCCGGTCCAGGCGATGGTGATGACGTTGGATTTCTCCATGGTGCCGCAGCTGACCATCACCGGCGGGATCGGCCCCAGCAAGGTGCCGCCTTTCCACTGTATTTTCTTCATACAAACCTCTTTGTTTTACAAGAGTAAAAATTCAACTCATTTTATGCAAACGCCTATAAGCGGCGGTTTTGCGAAAAAACTACCTATTTTATACCATATTTCGCCGTGATTTGCAAGAGGGTGGGGGAATCCCGCCGCACAGGCGGCAAAAAATGTTACTATTTTACGGATACTCTGTATATATTTTGTTAAAATGCGGCAAACGTAATACGGTGTTAATATGCGAGGTGTATACTGTACGTATTCATACGGACGAGGGAATGTAATGCTAAAATTAAAGAATATCACAAAAGACTACCTGGCAGGGGACACGAGGGTGCAGGCCCTGCGAGGGGTTTCCATCGAATTCCGCAAGAGCGAATTTGTGTCTGTCCTGGGCCCCTCCGGCTGCGGCAAGACTACGCTGCTCAATATTATCGGCGGCCTGGATCGGTATACCTCGGGCGATCTGGTGATTGCCGGCCGATCCACCAAGAAGTACAAGGATAAGGATTGGGATGCCTATCGGAACCATTCCATCGGATTTGTGTTCCAAAGCTATAACCTGATTCCGCACCAGACGGTGCTTTCCAACGTGGAATTGGCATTGACGCTGTCCGGTGTGTCCCGTGCGGAGCGCCGTCGCCGTGCCGCCGATGCCCTCACTCAGGTAGGTCTCTCGGATCAGATGCATAAGCGGCCCAGCCAGCTCTCGGGCGGTCAGATGCAGCGCGTGGCAATCGCCCGGGCATTGGTCAACGATCCGGAGATTCTTTTGGCTGACGAGCCCACGGGTGCTCTGGATTCCGCCACCAGCGTGCAGGTTATGGAGATCCTCAAAAATATTGCCAAGGACCGACTGATCATTATGGTAACCCATAATCCGGAATTGGCAAAGGAGTATTCCACCCGCATCGTCCGTCTTCTGGACGGCGAGATTACGGACGATACCCATCCCTACGAGGGCGGGGAAGAGGAGACGCCCGCCGACGAGACCAAACAGAAAACGGGACGTACGTCCATGTCGTTCTTTACCGCGCTGTCTTTGTCCTTCCACAATCTGATGACCAAGAAGGCACGCACCTTCCTGACCAGCTTTGCCGGATCCATCGGCATCATCGGCATTGCCTTGATTTTGTCCCTGTCTGCCGGCGTGCAGGCCTATATTGATCGGGTGGAGGAGGATACCCTTTCCAGTTATCCCATCCAGCTGATGGAAACCACCGTGGATTACACCAGCATGATGAACGCCATTATGGACGTGAATGCGGCCAATACCACGCACGATATGGACAAGATCTACTCCAACACGGTTATGACCGAAGTGATGAACAGCATGCTGGACGAGGTCACCGTCAATAACCTGGAAGCCTTCAAGGCCTATCTGGAATCCCACGAGCAGGTGCCGGATCTGGTCAGCGATATCCGCTATACTTACTCCACCGTGATGAACGTGTACGCGTCGGACACAACGGATAAGATCGTGCAGGTGCACCCCAGCACCGTATTTTCCAAGATTTCTGCCGGTATGGGTATGCCCGATGGAATGGAGTCGGATATGCAGGGAATGTCCGCCATGACCGGCTCGAACGGGATGGACGTATGGGTGGAAATGCTGGACAATCCGGAGCTTCTCGAAAAGCAGTACGACGTAATTGCCGGCAAAATGCCGGAATTGTACAACGAAGTGGTGCTGGTCGTGGACGGCAACAACGAAATCAGCGATTATGCCCTCTACGCTTTGGGCCTGAAGGATCAGGACGAGGTGGCGGAAACCATGCAAAAGCTAATGCAGGGTGAGAAAATTGATGCCACGCCCGTAAGCTACACCTACGAGGAGATTTTGTCCCTCACCTTCAAATTGCTTCTCAATACGGATTATTTTGAGAAAACCGCACAGGGCTGGGCCGACCGATCGGGAGATGAGGAGTATCTCCGGGCCAAACTGGCCAATGCCACGGAGATCCGTGTGGTCGGTATTCTGCGCCCTTCGGCTAACTCCAATATGGGTACGCAGACCGGCTCCATCGGATTCCTTCCGTCCTTGACGGAATATCTGATCCGCCAAGTGAACGACAGCGATATCGTTCGTGCCCAGATGCAGGATCCGGAGAGGGACGTATTCACCGGCATCACCTTTGAGAAGCCGGAGGAGATCGTTTGGACCATGGATTCTCTTACGGCATTCATTGCCACATTGCCCGAGGAAGAAAGCGCCCGCTATTCCGCTACCATCGCCCAGATGAAGCAGTCCGGTATGCCGGAGGAGCAGATCGTGGCCATGTTTGCATCGGCTATGACTCCTCCCACAACGGATGCCACCTACGAGGGAAATCTGGCCCGGTTGGGCGTGTCGGATCTGAGCAAGCCTTCCTCCATCCTTATTTATCCCAAGGATTTTGAATCGAAGGAGCTTCTCTCCGATCTGATAGCCGAATACAACGCTGCGGCAGAGGATGCCGACCAGATCCAGTACACGGATTACATCGGTCTGCTTTTGTCCTCCGTCACCACGGTAATCAACGCGATCAGCTACATCCTTATCGCATTCGTGGCCATTTCCCTGGTGGTATCCTCCATTATGATCGGTATTATCACCTATATCTCCGTATTGGAGAGAACGAAGGAGATCGGCATTCTCCGCTCCATCGGCGCGTCCAAACGGGACGTGTCCCGTGTGTTCAATGCGGAAACGCTGACGGTAGGTTTTGTGGCCGGTGCCCTCGGTATCTTTGTGACCGTGGTGCTGGATCTTATCGCCAGTGTGATTCTGGAAGCCATCACCGGCATCGCCGGATTGGCGGCACTGCCTTGGCAGGGGGCCGTTATCCTGATTCTGATCAGTATGGTGCTGACGTTTATTGCGGGACTCATTCCCGCCGGCATCGCGGCGAAGAAGGATCCTGTGGTTGCTCTCCGCTCCGAATAAACAAAAAAATCCCCCGTCCGACTCGGACGGGGGATTTTGTTTGTAATCAAATCAGCGTGCGATTTCTTCCTGCAGTGCGTACAGAGTCGCGATGTCTTTCTTCTTCTGCTCGATCTCCGCTTTCATCTGCTCGATCTTCTCCTGGGAGAACTGCTCCAGCATGCCTTCCTTCAAAGTACCCTTGTACATACGGTCCAGACACTGAGAGTAAACGATCTCGACGGTAGTGATCTTGCTGTCGCGCTGGCACAGAACCAGATTGCTCTTGCCTGCCAGCAGCTGATCTACAGCGTAAACACCCAGCTTGGTGGCCAGCATACGGTCAGCCAGAGTGGGACTGCCGCCGCGTACCACGTGTGCCAGACGGGCAAACTTGGTTTCTACGCCGGTTTCTGCTTCAATGCGCTTGGCAAAGCCTTCTGCAAAGTTCTCAACGCCTTCGGAAACGATTACCAGGAAGCTGCGCTTGCCGTCCTCACGAAGGTGACGGATCTTCGCGATGGTACCGTCTGCGTCAAAGGGCATCTCGGGGATGACAACAGCAACGGCACCCAGAGCGATCGCGGTGTTCAGAGCGATGTCGCCGGCGCCGCGTCCCATAACCTCCACCACGTTGCAGCGTGCATGGGATTCGCAGGTGTCGTGAAGACGGTCGCACATTTCCAGAACGGTGTTCATTGCGGTATCAAAACCGATGGTGTTTTCCGTTGCGGTAATATCGTTATCAATGGTGCCGGGAATACCGATGGTGGGGATGCCGCGAACGGACAGATCCGTTGCACCGCGGAAGGTGCCGTCGCCGCCGATGGCAACAATACCGTCGATGCCGTGCTTTTTGCAGTTTTCGATGGCCTTCTGCATACCCTCTTCGGTTTTGAATTCGAGGCAGCGATCGGAGTACAGGAAGGTACCTCCGCGCCAGATGATGTTGGACACGTCACGTGCCTTGAGTTCGATCATATCATCATGAATCAGGCCGCGGTAACCGCCATAGATACCCATGACTTCAACGCCGCGAGCCAGCGCCGTGCGGGTTACGGCACGGACAGCCGCATTCATACCGGGTGCGTCACCGCCGGAAGTAAGAACGCCGATTTTTCTGAATTTGTTTCCCATAATTGTATTTTGCTCCATTGGTTGTATATTTTTACCTAACGTTCATATTCTAATACAAAATTGTATTAAAATCAAGTGGAGAGCGCGAAAATCATTGTTTTTAGACAAAAAATCCCCCGAAAACAGGATGCTTTCGTGCGATATCACAGTGCCTGATTGGGCAGAATGTGTATATTCCGTATTTCCGCTCCGCCCGCCCTTGCAATTCACTGTCGATTGTGCTATACTATATTTTGTAAAAAAATTGCTTATGAGAGGCACGTCATATATGGAATACGTTTTTTCCGATGCACTGGCTTCGCTGAAACCCTCGGCGATCCGTGAAATCTTTAAGAGCTTGAGCGATCCGTCCATTATCAGCTTTGCCGCAGGCAATCCCTCTCCCTTGTCCTTCCCCTCGAAGGAGTTGGGCGAGATCGCTGCCGATATCTTCGAAAATCACGCCACGGCTGCTTTGCAGTACAGCATTACCGAGGGCTATCCGCCCCTCCGTACCGCTGTGGCAGACCGTCTGTCCCGTATCTTCGGTATCGGACGGGAGTTTGATACCACCATCATCACCTCCGGCGGTCAGCAGGGCCTGGAATTGACCTGCCGTGCCCTGTGCAATCCCGGCGACGTGGTTTTGTGTGAGAATCCCAGCTTCATCGGTGCGCTGAATGCTTTCCGCGCCGTGGGCGCCAAGACTGTGGGCATTCCGCTTCACGAGGACGGTATCGATCCTGCGGATCTGGAAACAGCTTTGGCTGAGCACCCCAACACCAAGATGATCTATCTGATCCCCACCTTCCAGAATCCCGCCGGTATCACCGCCTCCGAGGAAAAGCGCCGTGCTATCTATGAGATCGCCCGCCGTCATTCCGTTGTGATCCTGGAGGACAATCCCTACGGCGAGCTTCGCTTTGCCGGCACGGACGTACCTACCATCAAGTCCATGGACGAGGACGGTATCGTCGTATATTGTTCCTCTTTTTCGAAAATTCTATCCGCCGGTATGCGTGTGGGATTTGTGTGCGCTCCAGACAAATTGGTGCAGAAGATGGTGGTGGCCAAGCAGTGTGAAGACGTGCATACCAACATTTTATTCCAGATGCTGTGCCACCGCTACATGACCGAAAAGGATATGGACGGCCATATCGCCGGCATCCGTGCGTTGTATCGGGATAAATGCAATCTGATGCTGGACTGCCTGGACGCGCATATGCCGAAGGAAATTCGCTATACCCGACCCGAGGGCGGTCTGTTCATCTGGTGCACCTTGCCCGATTCCATCCCGATGAACGATTTTGTTAAGCGTGCCATCGAGCGTAAGGTGGCCGTGGTGCCCGGTACCGCGTTCAACTGCGATACGGAGGCTCCCTCCCAGTCCTTCCGCCTCAATTATTCCACTCCCTCCGACGAGGATATCCGCCGCGGTATTCAGACCCTGGGTGAATTGGCCAAGGAAATGCTGGGCTGATCGGGCGGCAAAAAATCGATTGTAAAGGAAAGGATCCCTTATGTTTATCGATAAAATTGAGATATTTGTAAAAGCCGGCGCCGGCGGCAACGGATGCGTATCCTTCCGTCGGGAGAAATACGTGGCCAAAGGCGGTCCCGACGGGGGCGACGGCGGCAACGGCGGCAACGTGATCTTCCGTGTGGACGAGGGTGCCAATACGCTGCTCGCGTTCCGCTATAAGCGGAAGTTCATCGCCGAAAACGGGGGCGACGGCAGCGGTGCCAAATGCCACGGCAAAAACGGCGAGAGCGTGATCATTCCCGTGCCCCGCGGCACCTTGATCCGCGATGCGGAATCGGGAAAGATCCTCCACGATATGTCCGACGGGGAAGATTTCGTTCTGTGCCGCGGCGGCCGCGGCGGATGGGGCAATAAGCATTACGCTACCCCTACAAGACAGATCCCCCGCTTTGCCAAGGCGGGCTTGCCCGGTGACGAGCGCAATGTTCTGCTGGAGTTGAAAATGATCGCGGACGTGGGCCTGGCAGGCCTGCCGTCGGCGGGTAAATCCTCTCTCCTTGCCGCCGTGTCGGCGGCGCGTCCCAAGATCGCGGAGTATCACTTTACCACCCTGGAGCCCAATCTGGGCGTGGTGTCCGTGGGCGAGGGCAAGGGCTTTGTGATGGCGGATATCCCCGGTCTGATCGAGGGTGCCTCCGAGGGCGCCGGTCTGGGACACGACTTTTTGCGCCATATCGAGCGGTGCCGTCTGATCGTGCAGGTCATCGACATCTCCGGTGTGGAGGGACGGGATCCCGTGGACGATTTCCACACCATCTCCGAGGAGTTGGAGAAGTTCTCCCAGCTTCTCGCCGATAAGCCCCGTATCCTTGTGGCAAACAAGTGCGATCTGCTGCTGGAGGGCGAGGAGTCCGAGGAAGCGAAGCGCCTGAAGACGGTGGCGGATGCTATGGGATATCCCTTGTACTTTATCTCCGCCGCTACCAAGATGAATCTGAAGGAACTGATCGATGCGATCACCCGGGAATTGGCCCAGCTGCCGCCGGTTATTACCTTCGATGCGGAAGCACCCCTTGAGGAGCCGGAAACGGAAGCGGTTACGCCTGAGGCGGTTACGGTGCATCGGGACGACAGCGGTGCCTTCGTTTGCGAGGGCAAGTGGCTGCAGAAGCTGGTGGACCGCACCAATCTGGACGACCGCGAATCCCTTATGTACTTCCAGCGCATGCTCCAGTCCTGCGGCATCATCGACAAGCTGCGCGAGGCAGGCTGTGACGAGGGTCACACCGTCAAGATGTTCGGCATCGAGTTCGATTTTGTAAACTGAACAAAGAAAAAGAGATACCGTTTACACGGTATCTCTTTTTTTATCTTTTCGCAGCTGCCGAATCCCCCGTCGGATCAGCTCTGCCGGGACAACGGATCCTGCCAGCAGAGCGGAAAGCGTGATCTCCCGCGCCGTCAGAGGATCGCAGCGGAATACCTGACCGCCGAAATAGATAATCATCAGCTGGGTGACGCAAACGGTACATACGATGAGGATAAAGGGCTTGTTGGCGGACAGATGGGAAAGAATATTCACGCCCTCCGAGCGGGCAAGGAAGCAGTTGTACAGCCCGCAGAAGATGAACAGAGCGAAAAATACGCTGAGATAGTAAATCTCATCTCCCCGGGCAAATACCCGGTGCATAAGGGGAGATTTCAAAAACCACAGGCATAGTGCCAACGAGAAGCCGCCGGATGCCAGGATATTGCGGATCATGGCGGGGGAGAGAAGCTTTTCCTGACGGGAGAGGGGCGGGCAGTGCATATACCTCATCAGGGATGGCTCACCGGCAAAGGCCAAAGCACCCAGTGTGTCCATGATGATGTTTACCCACAGCATCTGGATCACGGTCACCGGGGTTTCCACCCCAATAAAGGGGCCGATCAGGGATACGCCCACCGCACAGAGATTCATGCTCAACTGGAATACGATGAACTTCCGTATGCTCAAAAAGATGGTCCGCCCGTACAGTACTGCCTGCATGATGGAGGAAAATCGGTCATCGGTGATGACGATGTCCCCCGCCTCTCTGGCCGCATCGGTGCCGCTGCCCATGGCGAATCCCACGTCCGATGCCCGCAAAGCGGGCGCATCGTTGATGCCGTCCCCGGTCATGCCCACAACCAACCCTTTTTCCTGGGAGAGCCGCACCAGGCGCCTTTTATCCGTGGGCAAAGCCCTCGCCACAACGGCAATCTGCGGGAGGATCGCTGACAATTCCTCATCGGTCATTCTTGCAAGCTCCTCGCCCGTCAGCACACGGTGAGGGCCACCGGTATAGAGAATCCCGCATTCCCGGGCAATGGCCTCGGCGGTCAGCGGATTATCCCCCGTGATCATCACGGTCTGAATGCCCGCCCGTCGGGCGGTGGATACGGCATCGGCGGCGTCGGGGCGCAAATGATCCCGTATGGCGATCAGTGCAACGAAAATCAGATCGGAAAAGGCTCCGTTTTCCGTTTTGTTCTCCCCGTCGTATTCCGCTACGGCGATAACACGGTGGGAAGCAGCGGCGTAAGCTTCCCAATCTTTCCGTATTTTTGCCATAACGGCGGGAGTCATAGGGCGCAGTCGCCCATCCCGATCCAGATAAGATGCGGCATGGGTAAGAATCACCTCGGGTGCTCCCCGAATCAGCGTGCGTATTCTTCCGCCGTTTTCTACGCACCCTGAGGAGTACCGTCGGGCAGAGTCGAAGGGAAGACGATGCATAACGGCAATCCGCTCTGTCTTGCATCCGTTGAAGAAGGAATTCACAGCCCGGTCGGTGGCATTGCCGCGACCGATTCCCGCACAGGCGGCGTGATTCTGCCGCAAAGCGGCAAAGTGGGCGGGGGATTTTTTCAGCGCGGCCAGGGAATCAAAGACAGTATCCCCGCAGAGGATTGCCTCCACCTTCAGCTTCCCGCAGGTCAGCGTGCCGGTTTTGTCGGTGAAAAGAATATTCATATTCCCCGCCGTTTCAATGCCCACCAAACGGCGCACCAGTACCCCTGAGCGAAGCATTTTTTTCATATTGGAGGACAGAACCACGGTGATCATCATGGGAAGCCCTTCGGGCACCGCCACCACCAGAATGGATATGGCTACGCTTAAGGCACGGATCAGATGGGGCAGGGTGAAGGACAGATCCGTGATCCGATGACGAATCAGATCCCAATTCATTCCGTTATCGATAACGAATACGTTGAACAGATAGGCAAAAGCGATCACTGCGGCTGCCACGTAGCCGAGGAAGCTGACGCTCTGCGCCAAACCGCTCAGCCGTTCCTTTAAGGGGCTGGGGCGCACGTCTTCCTGCAAACCGGAGGCCACGCCGCCGTACAGCGTGCGATCCCCCACACGGCAAACCAGCATTTCTCCCTCTCCTTGGCAGACGCGGCTGCCGCGAAAGAGTTGGGTGTCTTTTCCCGGATCCCATGAAACGGTATCCGGCGTCAGGATTCCCGTGTCGGTGATAGCGGGGGAGGGGATCTTTTGCTTTTCCTCGCTTTCTCCTGTCAGCGGAGATTGATCCACCGCTACGCGGCCGGCACAAAGTATGCCGTCGGCCTGCACGGTGGCGCCGCTGTTCAGCATCACCACGTCGCCCACCACGATCTCCGATAGCGGGATCTGCCGCAGGCATCCCCCTCGACGGACGGTGACGGCGGTGTCTTC
>JBGVKV010000114.1:0-8656 GCA_045123975.1 Eubacteriales bacterium
TTTTCCGAGAGGTGGCCAAGCGATCCCAACTGTCCCACCGACGCGGTGTCCACAGCGCACAGAAGATCGTAGTCTGCCTCCATTCCTTCGGTGTACACACAATCCGCCTGCTCCCGCAAGGTGAAAATAAGCCGCTTGGGGATCGGATCACCGCATACCACTCGTGCCGTCTTACCCATTTGGCGCAGCATCAGCAGCAGGGCAAAGGCACTGCCCATACAATCCCCGTCGGGATTGTGGTGGGTAAAGATCAGCACCCGCTCGCCGCGGCACAGAATGCGGGCCGCGTCAGCCAGTGTGATATTATTCGGCATCGTCATCCTCCGTCTCCTCGGGATCATCCTGAGGGATGTCCAGCTGGGACAGAATCTCGGCGATATGTGCGCCGTGGCTGACGGAGGTGTCGTGAGCGAAAGTCAATTCGGGAGTAACCCGCAGATTCAGCCGGCGGGCCAGCTGACCGCGGATAAATCCGGCAGCGGAGCGCAGTCCCTGCAGGGTCTCCTTTACCTCTCCGCTGTAGAGGGAGAAGAAGATCTTTGCATATTTGAGATCGGGGGTCACGTCTGCCCCGGTGATGGTGATCATAGCGTCGGAAACCCGGGGATCCTTTACGTCCCGGAGAATCATGGATATTTCCTGTGCCACACTGTCGTTGATGCGGCCCTGTCTGTATTTAGCCAAAGGAAATGCCTCCTAAAAATATCATATATATAAAGTATAGCATATCCGGGCGAAAAATACAATCTGTTTTTTGGAAAGGTTTCCTGAAAAGAAACAAGCCGGGCAGAGCCCGGCTTGCGCTATACGGTTTACTGTGCTGAGGTACGGTCCAGACGGCGGTTGCGCACGTATACCAGAAGATTTACGCTGACAAACAGCAGATTCAGTACATACACTGCCAGCACGTATGTGAAGTTGTGTGTCAGAATCTTGGCACCGATGCCGGCGATATAGCCGCTGATGATCAAAAGAATAAAGAAAAGACTCATTCCCCGGGCAGAGCGGGCTTTGTAGTTGCGGTAGACGCTCATTGGCCAGGACATACCAAAGCAGATGAGCATAAGCGTTTCCAGAATTTCCGGCATAGGTTTTTCCTCGATTTCCATTGACTTTTGTTTACGGTTCTATTATACTATACACACAGATATATGTAAAATGTATATTTTGCATCTTTGATATATCAAATATGTATGGTGAAGTATGTATATCCATTACGACAGTTATCGCATATTTTATTATGTGGCCAAGTACCGCAGCTTTACCCAGGCGGCGGCTATGCTTTTGTGCAACCAGCCCAACGTGACCCGTACGATCAAAAATCTGGAAAACGATCTGGGATGCGCACTCTTCATCCGCTCCAATCGGGGCGTGCGTCTCACACCGGAAGGGGAGCGGCTGTACGATCACGTTCGCATTGCCGTGGAGCATCTGGAAGCCGCGGAGCGGGAAATCGCTTTGGATCGAAGCCTCAGCCAGGGCACGGTGTCCATTGGCGCCAGCGAAGTGGCGCTGCGGTGTCTGCTCTTGCCTGTGTTGAAGCAGTTCCGCTCCGATCATCCCGGGGTGCGTATCCGCGTAAGCAATCATTCCACTCCCCAGGCGCTGAATGCGCTGAAGCACGGTCTGGTGGATTTTGCCGTAGTGACTACGCCTACGGGGGCGGGAGCCAATATGAAAGAAATTCCCCTGCGGACGGTTAGGGAGGTTCCCGTGTGCGGACAGGCCTTATCCCATCTGGCCCGGAAACCGCTCTCTCTTGCAGAATTATCGGGGTATCCTCTGATCGGCCTGGGGCGGGATACCAAAACCTACGAGATGTATACGGAGCTGTTCCTTGCCCACGGTATCCGCCGCACCCCCGATATCGAGGCGGCCACGGAGGACCAGATTTTGCCGATGGTGAAAAACGATCTGGGAATCGGATTCGTACCCGAGGACTTCGTTCGCCACGAGGCGGATCAGCGGAATTTGTTTGTTCTGGAATTAACGGATGCACAGCCCAGCCGACAGGTTTGCCTGGTGAAAACGGCGGATCGGTCGCTGAGCTTTGCCGCAAAAGCGTTGGAGAAAATGCTTGTTGCCGAAAGGAGTGAGGAAAGATGATGTGTACGATTCCGTTGCCTGCAGGTGTAGCCCGGGCGCTTTCCATGATGGAGAATGCGGGATACGAAGCGTTTATCGTGGGAGGATGCGTGCGGGACGCCCTTATGGGGATTCCGCCCAAGGATTACGATATCACCACCTCTGCCTTGCCCGAGGAAACGAAGGCGGTGTTCCGCGAGTACCGCGTGATCGAAACGGGCATACAGCACGGCACCGTCACGGTGATGATGGAGGGAATGCCTCTGGAGATCACCACCTATCGCACGGAGGGGACGTATTCCGATAACCGGCATCCCGACAGCGTATCCTTTACCACCAGCTTGCGGGAAGACGTGGCCCGCCGGGATTTCACCATGAACGCTATTGCCTATTCGCCGACGCGGGGACTCATCGATCATTTCGGCGGAGAGGCGGATATCCGTGCGGGGATTATCCGCTGCGTGGGTGATCCCGATACCCGATTCCGGGAGGACGCTCTCCGCATGATGCGGGGCATCCGGTTCGCATCGGTGCTCGGTTTCCGCATCGAGGAAAATACTGCTGCCGCCATCCGTGGAAACAAAGAACGGATCCCCACCGTCAGCGCGGAGCGGATCCGGGTGGAATTGACCAAGCTTTTGTGCGGTGTGAACGTGAAAAACGTCCTTATGGATTGGTGGGACGTGCTGGGAGTAGTGATCCCCGAGATTCTGCCCATGCACAATTTTGATCAGAAAACGCCTTACCACATCTACGACGTGTGGGAGCATACGGCGGTGGCAGTCAGCGAGACTCCGCCCGTGACCCATCTGCGCTTGAGTGCGTTTTTGCACGATATCGGCAAGCCTTCCTCCTTCTTCACGGATGAAAAGGGAATCGGTCATTTTTACGGCCACCCTGCCGTCAGCGCGGAGATGGCGGAGAAAATTCTTGCCCGCCTGAAATACGACAACGTAACCCGCTGCCGGGTGATCACCTTGGTGAAGGAGCATGACCGGATCATCGAGCCCACCGAAACCGCGGTGAAGCGTGCATTGTCCCGGCTCACGCCGGAGGTGTTCTTCAATCTGCTGGCGATCAAGCGGGCGGACAACCTGGCCCAATCCCCCAACTATCGGGATCGGTTGGAAACCTACGAGGCCATCGAAGCCATGGCTCAGGATATACTTGAGAAAAACGAGTGCATTTCCGTGGCTGCCCTGGCCGTCAACGGCAACGACTTGATCGCTCTCGGCATGAAGCCGGGCAAGGAGATCGGCGAGATGCTCTCGCACCTGCTGGAGCAGGTGATCCGGGGAAAACTGGAGAACGAACAAGAAGAACTGCTGTCCTACGTGAAAAAGAAAATGAGATAAACAAAACCGGCTTGCCCTGTGGCAAGCCGGTTTTCATCATTTCATGAGGGAGGTGGTCAGGCGGCAGAAATCCAAAGCGGAGAGCTTTTCGCCCCGGATATCCGTGCGGATACCGAGGGAGGTGAGCGCCGCCTCCACAGCGGATTTCTCGTACAGTCCGCTAAGGGCATTAGTCAGCGTCTTGCGCCGCTGGCCGAAGGCCGCTTCGATCATGGCGGTTACCCGTTCAAAGAAGGGAGCGAATTTGTCCCCCTGCGGGGCCTCGGGATACAGATCGTACAGCCCGTGGGGATGGGTTTCGATAGTCAGAACGGCGGAGGAAACCTTGGGCACGGGATAGAAATTCCCGGCGGACACGGTGAACAGTTTTTTCGCCCGACCGCGCAGGGCAACGGCCGCGGTGATGGCACCGTAGGCACTGCTGCCGGCCTGGGCACAGATCCGATCCGCCACCTCGCTCTGCACCATCAGCGTGATGCGTCGCACGGGAGATCGGCCGTCGGCGGGATAGGCCTCCAACAGCTTCATCAAGATGGGCGTGGTAATATAATAGGGAAGATTGCCGCACACGTGCACGGGCGCGTCGCCAAAGGATTCAAAGAGCAGTGATGACACGTCCGTTTTCATAAAGTCCTCGTTGATGACCCGGGTGTTCGGACAGTCATCTAGCGTCTGCGCCAATACGGGGATCAGTCCCCGATCGATCTCCACCGCTGTGACGGAGGGATACCGGGCGGCCAATTCTCTTGTAAGGGCACCGATGCCGGGACCGATCTCCAAAGCGCAGGCGTTCTCATCATAATTCTCTTCGTAGAAGAAGGGCTCGTATGCCGATGCCTCCGCAATGTTCTCGGGAATCATAGGATTGATCAGGAAATTCTGGCCAAAGGCCTTTTTGGGTGCCAGCCCGTTTTCTTCCAGAATCCGGCGCACCGTGGATTGATTACAAAGATCCATAAGAAAACCTTTACATGCAGGGAGGATCTTCTTGAAAAAACTCCCCGCACCCCACCGCGAAAGCTTCCAAAAAAGTCAGAAGAGTTTTTGGAAAGGGGTGCGGGGAAAACTTTTTTGCAAAAAGCTTTCCCCGCAAAAATCCTTAATTATTAATAAGCCAGCTTCTCAGCCAGGTATGCGTTCAGCTCCGCTACGGGAATACGAACCTGCTCCATGGTGTCGCGGTCACGTACGGTTACGCAGCCGTCTTCCTTGGAGTCAAAGTCGTAAGTTACGCAGAAGGGAGTACCGATCTCGTCCTCACGGCGGTAACGCTTGCCGATGGAGCCTGCCTCGTCGAAGTCTACCATGTAGTTCTTGGACAGGGCGGTGTAGATCTCCATAGCCTCTTCGCTCAGCTTCTTGGACAGAGGCAGAACGGCTACCTTGAAGGGAGCGATAGCGGGATGGAAGCGCATAACTACGCGGGTATCGTTCTTCTCCGCGTCCACAACTTCCTCGTCGTATGCCTCAACCAGCAGGGCCAGCGTCATACGGTCGGCACCCAGGGAGGGCTCAACTACGTAGGGCACGTAGTGTTCGTTCGTTTCGGGATCAAAGTAGGTCAGATCCTGACCGGAGTGCTTCTGATGCTGGGACAGATCGTAGTTGGTACGGTCCGCTACACCCCAGAGCTCGCCCCAGCCGAACGGGAACAGATACTCGAAGTCGGTGGTTGCCTTGGAGTAGAAGGACAATTCTTCCGGCTCGTGGTCACGCAGACGGAGGTTTTCCTCGCGTACGTTCAGACCCTTCAGCCAGTCGTGACAATAGGTTCTCCAGTACTGGAACCACTCCAGATCCGTGTCGGGCTTGCAGAAGAATTCCAATTCCATCTGCTCGAACTCACGGATACGGAAGATGAAGTTACCGGGAGTAATCTCGTTACGGAAGGACTTACCAACCTGGCACACACCGAAGGGCAGCTTGCGGCGGGTGGTGCGCTGGATGTTGTTGAAGTTTACGAAGATACCCTGGGCGGTCTCGGGACGGAGGTATACCTCGTTGGCGGTATCCTCGGTTACACCCTGGTGGGTCTTGTACATCAGATTGAACTTACGGATGTCGGTGAAGTCGGACTTGCCGCAGCCGGGGCAGGGCACGTTGTTTTCACGGATGAAGTTCACCAGAGCCTCGCCGTCCATAGCCTCCACGTTTACGTCCATGTTGTTTTCGTGAACGAAATCTTCCACCAGCTTGTCCGCGCGGTGACGCATCTTGCAGGCCTTGCAGTCGATCAGGGGATCGTTGAAGGTGGCCACGTGGCCGGATGCAACCCATACCTGGGGATTCATCAGAATGGCGGCGTCCAGACCTACGTTGTAGGGATTTTCCTGAACGAATTTCTTCCACCAGGCACGCTTGACGTTGTTTTTCAACTCAACGCCGAGGGGGCCGTAGTCCCAGGAGTTGGCAAGACCGCCGTAGATTTCGGAGCCTGCATAAACAAAGCCTCTGTTTTTGCAAAGCGCAACGATCTTCTCCATGGTTTTTTCGCGGTTGGGCATACGAGTACTCATAACGGATATCCTTTCGGTCATAAATATCTTATTTTAGTTGGTTGTATTCACCGCTGCGTCGGCCTTGGGCAGACGGCGGTAATTTTTGAAGAAAGAAACGGCACTGTCCGTGTTGGGGGAGAAGTAGCCGGGGGCCGCATCGGTGGCGGCGATGTACTTGCCGGGATAGTCCAGCGTAGTCTTTTTGAAGGACGTATCGTTCCACGCATAGATCAGACCGATCTCGGAAATAAAATCCGGTACGGACAAGGTGGTGTCCGCCATAGCGTTGGCACAGATGTTGTCGTAGAAGGCGGTAAAATCCGTCTCCGGCATAGCGGTAAGCTTGTTCATAATGGCCGTGAAGAAGTTCACAAGGAGTGTGTCCCGTGCGGTTACGTCCGCCTGGGATGCGATCTCGTTATGTACCATAAGGGCGGTGGAGCCGGGACCGTCGATCTCGTTGTTGCCGATCTGGTAGAGCAGGGGGATCAGATCCTCTTCTTCAGGCAGGGGCTTCTTTGTGGTGCAGATCTGACCGTTGTAGTACAGATCGTTTGTCAGATACATAGTAATGCCGCCCATGTTGGTGATGATCTGGGAAAGCTCCGTTACGTTCACTACCATATAGTAGTCGATGGGCAAGCCGGTCATCGCGGAAACCTGGGAGATCATATAATCCCGTCCGTACAAATCGTACAGCTCGGCGAAATCATAGTTGCCGGAAACCGTGGTGACACGGGTGCAGGCGGGAATGGGCGTAACCGTGAATTCCTTCCGTTCCTTGTCTGCGCGGAACAAAAGAGTGGCGCAGGCGCGGGGGCGGCGGAAAGGGGTGCTGAGCAAGCCGGTGAAGTAGGCGTTTTCGTTCTCCATGTTGGCGAGATCTTCATCCGTGGGATAATAGTCGGTGAAAATATCCGGCTGATAGTCCGTGACTATGAAAAGCATATTGAAGGAGTCTCCCTCGATGACCCGTTCCGTGGAAGGATCATCACCGCTCTGGGTGGGGGGGGTGTCGGGAGACGTGGTGTCCGCGGGATTGGACGGATTCAGAATGCTGTCGAGTTCATTTTTTTCCGCATCGAAGATGCCGGTGATCGTATCGGTCAGAAACTGCGTGGCAAAATAGGCAACCGAACCGAAGATGAGTGCGGAGATCAAAAACGTAATGACGAAGTTTTTCAGAGCAGACATTGCCGATCCCTCCTTCTAAAACAGTAACTTACTACTCATTATACTATATTTCCGATCCGATTGCAAGAGCGAATTGAGCGGATGCGCAGCGAATGACTGCGGATTTTATTTCTTACCGGTTGGACGGGCCGCGTGGGGAAATGTTCCGGGAACAGCGGGAAATAAATATACCGTCATTCTTGACAGGAGAGGTGGGAAAAGATATAATAACTGGTGTATAATATTCTTTATTGTCTTGTGGCATAGTGTTTTTAAGGAGAAAATCGTGTGAAAAAAATTCTGTGGCTGGCAGTGCTGTTCTGTCTTTTGACAGTGGGATGTACCCCCACCGATCCTTCCGTTCCCGATGAGCCCTTGAGCGGACAGGATAAGGAATTGGTGCTGGCGGAAAACGGTAAGTCGGATTACTTGCTTGTTGTTTCCGACGATGCCCCCAAGCATATCAGTGAAGGACTCTCTAAATTCGGCAAGCAGATGAATACGCTGGCCGGGGCAAGATTTTCTTTGGATACGGACTGGACTGACCGTGGTGCGGAGGTGGATAACTCCCGCCGTGAGGTTCTGATCGGCAATACCAACCGTGCGGCTACCCAGGAGCTGCTTGCGGATCTGCCGGAGCATTCCTACGGCATCCGAGTTACGGAGGATAAAGTCGTAATCGTGGGCAAAAACGATTCCCTGACCGTACTCGCTATGTACGAATTCGACAATACCATCCTGAAATCGGAGGAGTATATCAAGGACGGCCGCTTCGCATTGCCCGTTGGTCTGGAGATCATCAAGACCGACGAGCAATGGGACAACGTGGGATATATGGTAACATCCGAGATTCCCGTGACGGTTTCGGCGAAAAACGCAAGACTGGTTCACCAGCCGGACGGCTATGAAGCCAGCCAGGGCGCCGCTACCGACGGTACCTACGTGTATACCGCTTATATCCGCGGTGTCAATGCCGGTAAGAATACTGTGGGTGTAGTGGTAAAATCCCGTTTGTCCGATATGTCCCTGGTAGGTGTCAGTGAGGAACTGCCCATCGATCACGCCAATGGTATGACATACAACCCGGATGATAATATTCTCGTTATCACCAATATGAATGTGAACGTGCTGACGGTGCTGGATCCCGAAACGCTGGAAATCGTGGACCAAATCAAAGGATCCAAGCACGGATTTGGAGCCAATTACGCCATTGCGTACAGCACGGAGAAGCAGAAGTACGTCCTGAAGGGCGGCGGAAAGCATATGATCCTGGATCGTGACTTCAATCAGGTTCGTGAGCAGATCCCGCAGAACTATACCAATGCGGAGTATACGTCCCAGGATATGGATGCGGACGGAACGTGTCTGTATTACGTGGTCAGTTACGGTGAGAACACCAGTGATAACTTGATTATGATTCACAAGTGGAACGGTTATTACGTCCAGTCGTTGTCGATTCCTTTTCACGTCGAGGGCGAATCCATCTTCCACCACGACGGAAAATTTTACTTTAGTGCCACCGACTGGAACGACAGACGCGCTAAG
>JBGVKV010000115.1:0-8872 GCA_045123975.1 Eubacteriales bacterium
CGAAGCCGTAGAAGCCCCAACCGAAGTAGATACCGAACAGCCAGCTGAGACCGATGCGCAGAACTACACCGTCCAGAATAGCCAGGACCATACTGAGTTTGGCATTGCCGATGCCCTGAACGAATGCGCCGCTGCCGCGCATCAGTGCGAAGGCAGGGAACATCCACAAAATGGCTTTGATAAATACGTGAGACATATCGTGCACGAGCACGTCGTCGGAGAAAATCATAAACAATTGCTTGCCGAAGACCACGTAGAGGATCATGAAGAACACGGTCATAATTCCCGAGTACAGCCATGCGGTATATACGACCCGTTTCGCCCGTTCCGGCTTCAGTGCGCCCATGTTCTGGCTGATCATGGGAACAGCCGCGTACTGGATGCCCTGGCAGATCTTATTCACGATATCGTCTATGCGTATGCCGACGCCGAAAGTGGCAGAGGCAACCACGCTGATATCGTTGACCATGGAGTTAACCACCAGCATAGACAGATTGATAAAACCGGACTGGATCGCCATCGGCGTGCCCAGATTGGTGATCATTCCCACGTATTTGAATTTAGGCGTCATGCTCTCACGGCTGAAGTCAAAGCCGAAGGCTTCGCGCTTTTTGAACAGATAATAGAGGGAGAAGAGGAAGGATACGGCCTGGCCGATGATTGTTGCCCACGCGGCGCCGGCAACGCCCCAGCCGAGAATGCCTGTAAACAGAATATCCAGAACAAGATTGACGGCCGATGCTATGCCGATGAAGAGGAAAGGCCGTTTCGCGTCACCCATGCCGCGCAGAACGGCGGATACCATATTGTAACCTGCGGTGAAGATTAGACCGCCGCCGCAAATCACAAGATAGTCACGGGACATATCGTAGGACTCGGTGGGGATTTTCATGGTATCGAGAATCCACGTTTGTGCGCCCAGCATAACTGCCGTGAGAATCAATGCAAGCACGGAGATGAAGGAAAACAGTGTTCCGATGATCTCGTTCATTTCCTTTCGTTTTCCCGCGCCCAGTGCCTGTGCCATCAATACCTGCCCCGCATTGGAAAATCCAAGACACACCATAGTGGCAAAATTCAAAATCTGGCTGCTTTGGGATACGGCGGACAAGCCCGGCGTGCCGACGAACTCGCCCACAATGATCATATCAATGGTGCTATACAGCACCTGCAGCGCGTTGGAGGCCATAAATGGTAATGCGAACAGCAGAAGCTGACGGGCTATATTTCCTTGTGTAAAGTCTTTGGATAACGTTTTGGAACTCATAACGGCGGATCAGTCTCCCCAATATATTTCCGCTAAGCGGAAGAAATACCTCCCGACACTGGTCCCGGGAGGTAAACGATTCTATATAAAGTATACCACACGGGAGAAATTCCGTCAAGTTTTGACAGCCATACTTTTCATAAAAAGATAAGAAATGCATAGGCTGTATTGATTTGTTCACAAATGAATGCTACAATGAAACTGTAGCAGCTTTCTGCGTTTCTGTATCAAACGCAGCGGGCTGCTTTTTTAGAAAACGTTGGATACCAACCGGGTACGGGAGGAGTATATATGAAAAGAAAATACAGACTGTCTACCGCCTTGGACGTGGACGATCTCCTGATGGAGTGCACGTCCTATGCCATTCGTCTGGCGAACGAAAAGCACGGCTTTGACCCGCCTATGACTATCTATGAAAAGAACCGCTGGGGGAAAATCGGTACCCGAGCGGACAGTATTTATCCCTATTTCCGTGATGCGGAGTTTTATCGTACTCAGCCAGTTTACGAGGGCGCGAAGGAATTTGTCAGACGGCTTTCGCAGATGACAGAGGTATATATCTGTACGGCAGTACCGCCGGAATATATGGGTATCCGTGCACAGCGAATCAGGGAAGAGTTTCCCGAGATCCCCGAGGATCATATCTATATGGGCGCACGCAAGGATAAGATCGATATGGACATACTGTTTGATGACGGGCTCCACAACATACTCACATCCAATGCCCGTTATCCGATCCTGATGCGCCGTCCATGGAATGAGGAAGCTACCGGAATGCTGGCAGTCAATAACTATGAGTCATTCCTGAAGGTAGTGGAAGTAATTGCCAACAGCTATAACGTATCCAACGGCTCCGCCTCCGATGATCACCGCATCGTGGTGCTTGTAGGCCCCTCCGGCAGCGGTAAGTCCAAGATTGCGACCCGGTTTCTGGAAAAGAACCACAGTTATGAGAAGCTTGTCAGCTATACGACTAAGGATCCCACGGCGGTGGAAGAGAACAAATGGTACAATTACGTATCGCTCGATACCTTCCGTCAGATGGGTGAAAGCGGGGAACTGGTGGAATCCACCATGTATGCCGGACACGGCTACGGCTCGCGTAAAGCGGACGTGGAAGATATCCTTGCCCGCGGAAAGCGTGTGCTGACTACCATGGATATCTGCGGCGCCATGTCGCTGAAGACCTATTTTGACAACGTGGTGTCTATCTACATCAAACGGGATAAAAAAGCACTTATGGCCAATATCCTACGCAAGAACTCGTCCATCGACGATAAGGTCAACCGCCTGAGTGCTATTGAGTATGAGGAAAACAACGCGGAGCTGTGCGACTACGTGGTCAGCTTTGATACCTATGACGATGCGGTACGTCAGCTCAGTGAGATTCTCTCCGCGGATGATGCGCATCCGTCCGTGGCAGAAAATCAAAAATGATATGACAAATTACACGAAGACACATTGACATTGACCTTCCAAAGTGATATAATTTAACATAATCGTATAACTAAAAGGGAACCAGCTGTCTGTAGAGGTCTGGTTCCCATTGTGCTTTTTTGGAGTTTGTATGAGCAAGATTGATGCAACTGTTATCAAAGAAACCAAATATATCGCCGTATGTGTGCTTATTCTGAGCATTCTTATGCAGGCGGTGTTTTTAGTTCTCGGGGAATGGGATTATACCGTCATTCTCGGAAATACTTTAAGCGGTGGCGGTGCGGTGCTGAACTTTTTTCTTATGGGTCTTACTGTGCAGAATGCGCTGAGAAAAGAAGAGAGTGCGGCAAAAACAACCATGAAAGCATCGCAAATGTATCGTTTTTTACTGCTTCTGGTACTTGTCGTTATTGGATTGGCGGCACCGTGTTTTCATAACTGGGCAGTAATACCGCCTGTGTTTTTTCCGCGGATCGCTATCGCTTTTCGCCCTCTGTTTGATAAAAAGAAACCCTGACCATTTGTCATAATTCCGGAGGTGATTTCATTATGAAATCCAATAGCCGTCGTTTTGCGGCGGTGGATTGCTTGTATATCTTAATGATGGTTCTGCCTGTCCTGGCAGGAATCGTACTGAAGGTTTTGACGACTCCCTTGAGTGACGGCATCAATATCACAGGTGCCCGCATATTCTTTACGGTTCCTATGCCGCTTCAGAATCTTCCCATTACAGAATCCCAGATCAACTCCTGGTTGATTCTTATATCCATTCTCGGGCTGTGTCTGTTTATGACGCACGGCCTTAAGGTGCGGGCGGATACAAAGCGCCAGCACGCCGTTGAGTGGATAGTCGAAAAGGCAGAAAGCCTTGTGCGCAGCAATATGGGCGAGTATTTCATGGGATTTTCGCCATTCATCGCGGCGATTCTGGCTTTGTCCGCGCTGTCCAGTCTGCTGTCTCTGTTCGGACTTTATCCACCTACGTCGGATTTGAACGTTGTCGCCGGATGGGCGATTCTAGTCTTCGGCCTGATCACGTACTACAAAATGAAATGCGGTCCTTTGCAGTATCTGAAGAGCTTTGCAGAGCCGGTTCCGCTTCTTGCGCCGATGAACGTGCTCAGTGAAGTGGCAACGCCTCTGTCTATGGCTTTCCGTCATTACGGTAACGTTCTGTCCGGTACGGTCATTGCCGCATTGGTGGCCACAGGACTGCAGGGACTGTCCCGTCTTCTTTTGGGGTGGCTTCCCGGCTTTCTTGGGGACATACCGTTTCTACAGATCGGTATACCCGCCGTTCTGTCCGTTTATTTTGACTTGTTCAGCGGTTGTCTGCAGGCATACATATTTGCCATGCTGACAATGATGTACGTTTCCGGCGGATTCCCCGCTGATCTGTACTTTGCAAAGAAAAAACAAAGGGAAAATAAAAACAACACAAACAAAAATTTGGAGGAAATGTAATATGTTCGAACTTGCTGTAGGTATTATTCTCGGTTGCTGTGCTTTGGGTGCGGGTGTGGCAATGATTGCCGGTATCGGCCCCGGTATCGGTGAAGGTAATGCGGTAGCCAAGGCCTGTGAAGCCATCGGCCGTCAGCCGGAGTGTAAGGGCGACGTTACCAGCACTATGCTGTTCGGTTGCGCTATCGCGGAGACAACCGGTCTTTATGCATTGATTATTGCTATTCTTTTGATCTTTGTTGCTCCCAATATGCTTGTAAACATCCTTCTTCGTGTAATCGGATAAAGAACGGGAGAACACGTTATGCAAACGCTTGATGTCATTTCTGTCAATATATGGCAGATATTGATCTCACTTTTGAATTTATATATTCTCTTTCTCATTGTAAAGCTGTTTCTTTTCAAACCGGTGAAGGCTGTCTTGGCCGAGCGCCAGCGGGAATTGGACACACAGTACGCCGCTGCGGAGGATGCCGAGCGGGAAGCACTGGCCAACCGTCGCGCGTGGGAGACAAAGATGCGGGGCGCAAAGGCGGAGGCGGATGCTATTGTGCAATCTGCCGCCGATCAGGCGAAGTATCGCGGTGATGCTCTGATTGCCGAGGCGCAGCTTCGTGCGGACAGTATCGTTCGCATGGCGGAAAACGAGGCGGATCTGGAGCGTAAGAAGGCTGTCGAAGGTGTGAAACGGGAGATTATTGAGGTTTCCGGCGCTTTGACGGAGAGAATGCTGGAGCGTGAGATCAACACAGAGGATCATCGGAATCTGATCGAATCCTTCCTTGAGAAGATCGGTGACGACAATGAATGAAATCGGTAAAGAATACGGAGCCGCTCTGTTTATACTGGCGCTTGAGGACGATCAGGCCAGGGAATACGGAGAGGCGCTTAAACAAATTCAGTCCGCTTTTTCCGAAAATCCGGACTACCTGAATCTGTTGGCTTCGCCGGGAATTCCCCTGGGCGAGCGCATTGCGGTCATCGACGCTGTATTCGCGGATGCTGTCCCGCAGCACGTTCTGTCCTTTTTGAAACTGCTTTGTGAAAAGGGAAGGATACCTTGTTTTGAGGATGCATGCGGGGAATATACGGCTCTGCTTAACGCATCGCAACGGGTTATTCACGCGAGAATCACCAGCGCCGTTGCCCTTACGGATACGGAAAAAGAAAAGCTGATCCGTAAACTGGAGGAGACGCATAAAGGAAAAGTCCGGGCGGAGTATCTGGTGGACACAGAGCTTCTTGGCGGTGTGATCGTGGAAATCGACGGAAAGATCCTGGATGGCAGCTTACGCCATCGTTTACGTGAGATGAAGGATGTGATGAATTCATGAATATAAGACCGGAAGAAATCAGCAACGTTATCAAAGAACAAATCCGTAACTATACATCCAAAATCGAGATGAAGGAAACGGGCACCGTTATCCTTGTCGGCGACGGCATTGCCCGCGTATACGGACTGCGGGAATGTATGGCCAGTGAGCTTCTGGAATTTGAGGACGGAAGCTTCGGTATGGCGCAGAATCTGGAAACGGAAACGGTCTCCGTAGCGCTTTTGTCCAACGATAACAACGTGCGGGAAGGCTCCGCAGTTAAGCGCACGGGTAAGGTTTTGTCCGTGCCGGTTGGCGAAGAAATGCTGGGCCGTGTTGTGGATGCGCTGGGTAATCCTATCGACGGCAAGGGGCCTATTGCGGCAAAGGAAACCCGTCCTATCGAATCGGAGGCTCCCGGTATTATCGAAAGAAAAAGTGTATCCGTACCTCTGCAGACGGGTATCAAAGCTATCGACAGCATGATTCCAATCGGCCGAGGTCAGCGTGAATTGATCATCGGTGATCGACAGACCGGTAAAACGGAGATAGCGCTGGACACTATTATCAATCAGAAAAATTCCGGCGTGCTCTGCATTTACGTAGCTATCGGTCAGAAGAACAGCTCCGTCGTGCAGCTCGCTAACGAGTTGACAGCCGCCGGTGCTATGGAATATACCATTATCGTATCCGCATCTGCTTCGGAATCGGCTCCGCTGCAGTATGTGGCGCCCTATTCCGGCTGTGCTATGGCGGAGTATTTCCGTGAGCAGGGTAAGGATGTTCTTATTATTTACGACGATTTGTCCAAGCATGCGGTGGCTTACCGTGCGCTTTCCTTGCTGATCCGACGCCCTCCGGGACGTGAAGCATACCCAGGTGACGTTTTCTATCTCCATTCCCGTCTTTTGGAGCGCGCTGCGTGTGTGGCTCCTGAATACGGCGGTGGCTCCATTACGGCACTGCCGTTGATTGAAACCCAGGCCGGTGACGTTTCTGCCTATATTCCTACCAACGTAATCTCCATTACAGACGGTCAGATCTTTTTGGAAACCGAGTTGTTCCATGCGGGCGTTATGCCGGCCATCAATCCCGGTATTTCCGTCAGCCGTGTAGGCGGCTCTGCCCAGCTGAAGGGTATGAAGAAAGTAGCCGGTGAGCTGAAGCTTCTCTATTCACAGTACCGAGAGCTGCAGGCATTCGCCCAGTTCGGAAGTGACCTGGATGCGGACACAAAGGCCCGGCTGGCTCTTGGTGAGCGGATCGTTGAGGTTCTTAAGCAGGGACGGAATTCTCCCGTTCGCGTGGGTTGCCAGGTGGCTATCGTGTATGCGGTAATCAACGGTTATTTAAATGATACCCCCGTAAAGGCAGTCAAGGAATATGAGCGCACGCTTTACGAGCTGCTGGAAAACAAGTATACCCACTTTCTCACCCGTGTGGAAGCTGGCTTTTGGGATGACGAGGATATCGCTGAATTGAAAAAAGCCCTCAGTGAGATGAAGAGGTAATTTGTATGGGTGCTGATATTAAACAGTTACGCACTCGCATTAAGAGCGTGGATTCCACCCTGCATCTTACCAAAGCTATGGGGCTGGTGGCATCCTCCAAGATTCGCCGTGCAACGGACTCTATGAATAAGGGAAAAGAGTACGCAGACGCCATGGAGGAAATGGTGGCCCAGCTCACCGCTTATGAAGAGTGCAAAAAATCCGTCTATATGTCCCGGGGCGATGGAAATAAGATCTGCTTGATCGTGATCGCGGGTGACCGCGGCCTGGCGGGCGGTTACAATGCCAATATTTTCCGTCTGGTGCGGGATCTGCCCGAGGCACAGATTGTGCCCATCGGAAAGCGGGCCTGCGAGCGTTACGGCGGGGAGTTGCAGCTGGCAGAGGGATACACCTATTCCCAAGCTTTGGCCTTGGCCGAGGATATCTGCCTTGGCTTTGAGGAAGGAAAGTTTGATAAGTTCGGTATCGTATGTACGAAGTATCATTCCATGATGTCCCAGGAGGCGCAACTTCGGTGGCTGCTTCCTTTGACTGCGAGCGACCGAAATAAGGGTGGCAACGCCGTATTTGAGCCGGATGAACTTACCGTTTTGAATGCACTGATTCCCGAATATATCGCCGGAATGATCCTTAGCTGTGTGAAGGAGAGCTTTGCCAGTGAAGTGGCCGCCCGTCGTGTGGCTATGGACAGCGCCGGAAAGAACGCCCAGGAGATGATTGACCGCCTGGGACTGGAATATAACCGCGCACGTCAGGGTGCGATTACCCAGGAAATTACCGAAATCGTTGCCGGCAGCGGCATGTGATTCCGGAAAGGAGCGATTGAAATGGCAACTGTTGCAAGAGGAAGCGTTTCCCAGGTTATGGGACCTGTGGTGGACGTTTGCTTTGAAGAAGGCTATCTGCCTTCGATACACAATGCATTAACTATGCAAAACAGAGATAAGACGCTGACCGTGGAAGTAGCACAGCACATTGGTGACAACGTGGTGCGCTGTATTGCTATGTCCTCCACGGATGGTTTGAAGCGTGGCACGCTCGTCACAGATACGGAGCGGACCATCAGCGTTCCTGTGGGGCGTTCCACTTTGGGACGTATCTTCAACGTGCTCGGCGACACCGTGGATAACCTGCCGTTTGACGAAAATGTGGAGCGTTGGAATATTCACCGGTCGGCTCCCGGCTACAGCGAGCTCTCCACATCTACGGAGGTGCTGGAAACCGGCATCAAGGTTATCGATCTGATCTGCCCCTATTCCAAGGGCGGTAAGGTTGGACTGTTCGGCGGTGCCGGCGTAGGCAAAACCGTGCTGATCATGGAGCTCATCAACAATATCGCTAAGCAGCACGGTGGCTTGTCCGTATTCACAGGTGTAGGTGAACGTACCCGAGAGGGAAACGATCTGTACAACGAGATGAAGGAATCCGGTGTACTTGCCAATACCACCTTGGTGTACGGCCAGATGAACGAGCCGCCGGGAGCCAGAATGCGAGTGGCACTGTCCGGACTTACGATGGCGGAGTATTTCCGTGATGAGGAGAATCAGGACGTACTTTTGTTTATTGACAATATCTTCCGCTTCACTCAGGCGGGCAGTGAGGTGTCCGCTCTGTTGGGCCGTATGCCCAGTGCTGTAGGCTATCAGCCTACTCTGGCCACGGAGATGGGCGATTTGCAGGAGCGCATTACTTCTACCAAGAAGGGATCGATCACGTCCATACAGGCTGTATACGTGCCTGCTGATGACCTGACGGACCCCGCACCGGCTACTACCTTTGCCCATCTGGATGCTACCACCGTTCTTTCCCGAAGCATCGCATCTCAGGGCATCTATCCTGCTGTGGATCCTCTGGAATCCACCAGCCGCATTCTTTCT
>JBGVKV010000116.1:0-6105 GCA_045123975.1 Eubacteriales bacterium
CCGACAGGGTTTTGTTGATATGCTGTCCGCCGGCGCCGGAGCTTTTCATTGCCTCGATCTGCAGATCGGCCTGGTTGATCTCCACCTGCACGTCCTCCACCTCGGGAAGCACCGCCACGGTAGCCGCCGACGTCTGGAGCCGCCCGGAGGATTCGGTAACCGGAACTCTTTGGACCCGATGTCCGCCGCTCTCAAACTTGAATCGGGAATAGGCGCCGTTTCCGCTGACAAGGAAGGTGATCTTCTTGTATCCGCCCAACTCCGTTTCGTTGATCTCGGCGATCTCGCACCGGAAGCCGTGGGCCTCCGCATACATTACGTACATGCGGTACAGATCGGCGGCAAACAGTGCCGCCTCTTCCCCGCCCGTTCCCGCGCGGATCTCCACAACCACATTTTTATCGTCGTTTGGATCCTTGGGAATCAGCATTTTGCGGAGTTCCTCCTCCAGGTGGGACAGCTCCTCACGCAGAGCGTAATACTCCTCTTCTGCCATCTGTCGGAGTTCCGGATCGCTTTCCGCGCGCATCATATGTTCCGCATCGGTCATCTGCGCCTCGGCCTCCGTCACCCGGCGGATCACCTCCACCACAGGGCCGAGGGAGTTGTATTCCTTCATCATAGAGCTGTACTTTGCGGCATCCGATAGGATTTCGGGTAAGGCAAGAGAATGCTCGAGAAACTCATAGCGGTCCACGATCTGCCGTGTCTTATCCGTCATAATCTTGCCTCCTTCGAAATGTTATCGGTTGTAAAGATAAAACCGGACCCGATCCCCCGGCCGATCAGCCGGGGGACTGTCCGTGAAAGTGATTATTTGCAGAATGCGGAGAATGCCTTGTGTGCGGAATATACGTCCGCCTTGGATACTACCTCAAAGGGCGCGTGCATGGAAAGCACGGGCACGCCGATATCCACGGTATCGATATTCTCGTTGGCAATATACTTAGCAACGGTTCCGCCGCCGCCCTGGTCTACGCGGCCCAGCTCTGCGGTCTGCCACAGAACATTGTCGCGATCGAACATAGCACGAACCTTACCGACGAACTCAGCGCCCGCATCGTTGGTGGAGCCCTTACCGCGGGAGCCGGTGTACTTAGCCATAGCTACGCCGCAGGAAAGGAGAGAGGAATTTCTCTTCTCGTACACCTCGGGATACAGAGGATCAAAACCTGCACTTACGTCCGCAGACAGGCACAGGGAGTTGGCGCGAACCACGCGGGGATTGCCACCCAGGTTGAGGGCCAGCTCATCAATAATGTCGGTAAGCAGGCAGCACTGCATACCGGTTACGCCGTCGCTGCCGGTTTCTTCCTTATCGGCCAGAACGCAAACGAGGGTATGCTCACTGTTCTTATTCTCGATCATAGCGGTGAGAGCGGTGTATCCGCATACGCGGTCATCGTGGCCGTAGGCACCGATGAGCCAGCGATCCAGGCCCACGTCCACGGCGTTTGCCGCGGGAACGAGGCACAACTCTGCGCTCATAAAATCGGCTTCGGTCATACCGTACTTCTCGTTTAGATATGCCATAACCATCAATTTAACCTTATCGGATGCGGGAGTCTGCTTGCCGTCCTCCTCAAAATAAGGAGAACCTGCAATCAGAATATTCAGTCCTTCGCCGGAGAACGCCTGACCGAGAGGCTTGGTGTTCTGATCCTGTGCCAGGTGAGGCAGAAGGTCGGTGATGCAGAATACGGGATCGCCGGGGTTGTCGCCGATGCGCACGTCCACGCTCTCGCCGTTTGCCTTGATTACGGTGCCGTGCAGAGCCAGCGGCACGGTGATCCACTGATACTTACGGACACCGCCGTAGTAGTGGGTCTTGAGATAACCCAGACCGTCGCTCTCATACAGCGGATGCTGTTTCAGATCCAGACGGGGAGAATCGATATGGGCGGCAGAAACGCGCACGCCGCACTCGATGGATTCGGTGCCCGCACAAATGATGTAGAGGCTCTTCTCCCGGTTGTTGTAATACAGCTTATCGCCTGCGGTGATCTTGTCACCCAGCTTATACTCACGGAATCCTTCCTTCTCGAGGATACGGATGGCGGCCACCAGCGCTTCACGCTCGGTCTTACCGTCGTCCAGGAACTTCATGTAATCCACACAGTACTTCTGTGCCGCTTCTCTTTCCTCGGGGCTCCAGGATTCAAAAGCATTTTTCTTCTTGTAGAAGAGAGTTTCTGCCAGATTCTGGCCTTTGGTCTTCTCGCTCATAGTAAACATCCTTTCTTGGATATAATGATTGGATTTATTGATAATACAACCGTTTGTAGACCTCGATTGCATCATTCACTTTTTTCACGTACTTTTCCGTTTCACGGAACGGTATACGGACAAGATTGCCGTCCTCGTCGGTGATCTCGGGATCCGTAAGCCACTGATCCACCCGGCTGTGGCCGGCGTTGTAGGCAGCGAATGCCGTATCCCAGCGATTGTACCGCATATACAGGTAGGACAGCATATACGTTCCGTACTCGATATTGGTACGGGGATCGTACAGCATTCCCTGCTCACTGCTGCGCTTCAGCCGCATGGACACCCAGTCGAAGGTATCGGGCATAAGCTGCATCAGGCCGATGGCTCCTGCGTGGGACTCCGCATTACTGGCGAAATCGCTTTCCACCTTGATCACCGCATACACCACGTATTCGGGTACGCCGTATGCGGCGGAATATTCGCTGACGTATTCGCTGTACTGACGGGGATATCTTTGGCGGTCGATCTTATCCCATACCACCTGATAGATCAAAGCACAAACAATCGACAAAACGAGGATAATCACAATGGCCGCACTGCGGCGTGCCGTTTTCTTCCAGTTCATTGCTCTCCTCCGTCACTCTGTATTGCCGCTATTACCTCTTCTGCCTGTGGCAGCACAGACGCGACACCGTCGTTGACGATGACGTAGTCGCACCGCTTTGCCAATTCCTCCGCCGGAATCTGAGCCGATAGGCGGCGACGTGCTTCCTCCTCCGTGATGCCGTCCCGGTCCGTAATCCGCTTTACACAAACCGAATCGGGCGCAGTAACGCAGACGGTGTAGCGGCACAACGCATCAAAGCCGCTTTCAAACAAAAGGGGCGCATCAATAAGCACAAAGCGGCAGCCCTCATCGGCATACACCTGTGCCAGCCGTTTTGTTTCCCGCAGAATATGGGCATGTGTGATCCGGTTCAACTGTGCCCGTGCCGTGTCCCCGTCCGGCGCAAAAACGATATCCGCCATCGCGCGGCGGTTCAGAGAATTATCCGGGTTGAGGATTCTCTTACCGAAAGCGCTGACCAATTCCGTCATACATTCGGTGGGAGTATGGGCAGGACCGCTCATGAGGCGGTAAACCGCATCCGTATCGATAACGGGAACACCTAACGCAGCAAAGATGCTGCCGACGTATCCCTTTCCCGATCCGCTTCGGCCGCAAAGACCGATCCACACCGTCTCTTTCATATCCACACCTGTCTTTCGCACCCGAAGTGCACAACTCATCCGATCATACAAACATTCCCTATTATTTTATCACAAAAATGCGTATATTGCAAGAGATTGCGCACCTTATTTTCCCACAGTGCGCAAAAACAGGCAGATTCTTCCCGTATCCTGCCGCACACCGATCAGCGCATCCGTATCACCGCGGCATACGACACGAATAAAATAGATCCCGCCGGATGCAACCGCTTCACCGGGACTGATCACCCGCATCCCCTGCCGGCGTGATGCGTAATCCAATGCGATCTGCACACACTCTCCATCGGACATAGCCGGCATTCCCGGATCGCACTCCGCCACGTAGGCACTCATCTGCCCTGTGCGCTGGTTAAAGACGGCATACACGTTATCGCAATAGGTCACGGTAACCGCAGTATCCGCCGGTGTGGCTCCCCGGAAAAGATTCTGCACACCGAAAAATCGCTCGGCGATTTCGATGGGATTTACACGGGGCAAAGTGGAAACGCTGGGCGTCGTGGCAGATACCGTATCGGAAGCCATAGTCAGCGGCGTTTCCTCCCGCATCTGCGCCAGGACGTCCTCAAGAATACGGCGCAGATGCTTTGCACTCATTTCGCCTGTGTTCAATACACTCTCAATTCCCTCCCCCACCTTGTGCAGCATGGGTGATGCCTGCTCACCACGCAGTGTTTCGGTAAAATAACGGCTGTCCCTCTCCGTCAGGACGTCCCCTATACGAAAGCGGATCAGTTCCCCATACACATCCGCATAGTCGCCGTTTCCGGCCAGATCCCGCATACGGAGAAGATCAGCTGCCAGCAAATGCGCGCTCTGTTCTCTTTCCTGCCGGGCATCGTGCACGTGAATGATGCCAAGGCCGATAAAAGCCGCAAACAGGACGATAAATCCACCGCCGAGAAAATGCACCGCACGCCGGTGATCGTTTTCTGTAAAATAAGTTTTTATACGGTTCCACATAGAAGATTCCTCCGATAATTACACGTATTCACTCTTATCATATCCATAAATCGAAAAACATTACTTCCTGACAAGAAATCCTCAACTTGGATTTGACAGAGGATACGGCGTTATGCTATAATGTTATGGATAAAACTGCGATGGGGAGGAAACTCATGACGAATATGGACAACCGAGTCATTTTTCCTCAGCTGATCGGCAACAGCCGTATAAAAAACATTCTGGGCGGGGACATTGCCCGCGGAACCATGGGACACGCCTATATCCTGGTGGGTCCTGCCGGATCCGGTAAGCACACCGCCGCCCTCAGCATCGCATCCGCCCTGGCCTGCGAATATCGCAAAGACGGTAAGAATCCCCTTCCCTGCGGCAAATGCCTTGCCTGCCGGAAGATCGCCGAGGGCGTATCCCCGGACGTATCGTTTATCCGCCGGGCGGAAGACCGGGCCACGCTGGGCGTCAGCATTATCCGCGAGCTCAGGGAGGATCTGTATATTGCGCCCAACGAAAACGAAAAGAAGGTATACATCATCGAGGAAGCGGACCGGATGACTGACGAAGCGCAGAATGCCCTGCTTCTGTCCCTGGAGTCTCCCCCTCCTTACGTTGTATTCCTTTTGCTGACGCAGAACGTGGATTCCCTTCTGGAGACGATCCGCAGCCGTGCCCCCGTACTGAAAATGCAGACCTTCGGCGCAGACGAGATCTACGAGGTTTTAGTAAAGGATCCCCGTTTCGCCGCCGCAACAAAAACGGACAGAGATTACTTTGCCCGCGCCGTTGCCGCCGCGGACGGTGCCATCGGCCGTGCCGTGCAGATTCTGGATAAAAAGAGCGAAGAGGGGGCCGAGTACCTCTCTGCCCGGGAGGATGCCCTTCGGACGGTTTCACTGCTGTTTTTTCCCGACTATCACGACGCAGTCGATCTCCTGAATTCCCTTCCCAAGGCACGAGAGGACGTCCTGTCGCTTTTGCGCCTCTCCCTGATGGCTTTACGGGATCTGGCCGCCGTTAAGAAAAACGCCTCCGTCCCTTTGATGCTCTACGTATCTGCCGAGGAATGCAGAGGCATCAGTGACAAGGTAAGCATTGCCCGCATATCCGCCGCTTATGACGAGGTATTTCTGGCTTTGAGCGATATTCAATCCAACGCATCGGTGCGCACCGTATTTTCATCCCTTCTTTTGAACAAACACTAACGAAAGGATGCGGCTCTGCCGCAATCAATATAGCAGTATGTCACAGGATAACAGAATGCACCAGAACTTCGGTGCACCCGAAGAAACCGAGATCATCGGTGTCCGCTTCCGGGACACCGGTAAGGTATATTATTTCTCCCCCGAGGGGATCACCGCCAAGGAAGGCGAGCACGTGGTGGTGGAAACCGCGCGGGGCTTGGAATTCGGCGAGGTTATGATCGGCAACAAGATGGTTCCCACCGCGGAATTGGTACCGCCTCTGCGCCCCGTTCTCCGCATTGCCACTAAAAACGATTTCGAGCGTCATGAGGCCAACGTGCAGCTGGAGAAAAACGCCTTCGACATCTGTCTGCAGAAGATCCGCGATCACAAGCTGGAAATGAAGCTGATCGACGCGGAATACACCTTTGATAACAACAAGCTGCTCTTCTACTTCTCCGCCGAAGGCCGTGTGGACTTCCGTGAGCTG
>JBGVKV010000117.1:0-4289 GCA_045123975.1 Eubacteriales bacterium
TATACGTATAGGATACCACACAAATGCCCACGCCGACAAGCGGGAATCCGCGGGCACAGAAGCAATCGGTGCAAAGGGTGGTAAAAGATGTAAAAGCACACAAACAAAAGCAAAAACGGCAGATGCGGTCTTGCACCTGCCGTTTCGGATAGCAAATCAAACTTCCTCAGTATCCTCGTCGTCGCCGCAAACGTCCTTGCCGCAAGCGGGGCAGATCAGATCGGAGGGATCCATGGATTCGTCAAAATAGATTTTCTCGCCGCAGGCGGGACACATCACACAGCGGAAGCCGTCCTCGTCCTCATCCTCGTCTTCGTCTTCGTCGTCATAGTTGTCGAAATCTTCCATGTCGCAAGCGTCGGGATGGGAGCAGTGAGCGCAATCGAAATCGCACTCCAGATCGTCGTCATCATCGTCGTCGTCATCGTAAACAAGGTCTTCCACAAAGCCCAGATCCTCGTCCAGCTCGTCCAGGAAATCGCTGACAGTCTCCAGCTCTTCCTCCAATTCGGATACCTTGGCGCTCAAGTCAGCCACCAGGTCCAGAAGGGCGTTGATTACTTTGGTTTCCGGTTTTGCGGCGTCGAGAGCCAGGCCCTCGGCCAGTCCTTTGATGTATGCGCTCTTTTCGGTGATATTCATATTCTGACTATCCTTTCCGGTTATTTGACAGATTATGCTCTTTCGATGTATTCGCCGGTTCTGGTATCGATGCGGATCTTCTCGCCCTCATTGATGAACAGAGGAACGCGGATCACAGCGCCGGTCTCCAGGGTTGCGTTCTTGGTTGCGCCGGTTGCGGTATCGCCGCGAACACCGGGCTCGCACTCTGCGATCTCGAGCTCAACGAACATGGGAGGTTCTACGTTGAATACCTTCTCCTTGTAGGAGCTTACGCGGCACATCATCTCTTCCTTCACGAACTTGAAGGCGTCGGACAGAAGGCTCTTGTCCAGAGGAATCTGCTCGTAGGTCTCCATATCCATGAAGTAGTACAGAGTCTCGTCGTTGTACAGGTACTGCATCTCCTTACGGTCGATGCGGGCATCCTGGAACTTATCGGTGGGGTTGAAGGTCTTCTCGATTACGGCACCGGTGATCACGTTGCGGAGCTTGGTGCGAACGAATGCTGCGCCCTTACCCGGCTTAACGTGCTGGAACTCGATAACGGACATAACCTGACCGTCCATATCAAACGTAATACCGTTTTTGAAATCGCCTGCTATTACCATACTTGTTATTGTCCCGCGGAAAGCGGGCCAATCTCCTTTCGATTTTGAAAATATCTTGGTAGTTAGTTGTATTTATTGTATCCTATTATTCCCTATTTTTCAAGTAGGAAATGAGGATTTTTTCCGCCGGGGGCGGATTTTTTTCAAATTATCAGCAAATCTCGATCATTTCCTTGGGGGATTTGGTCAAATTGCGGTTGCCGTGGGGCTCCACAACCACCATATCCTCGATGCGGCATCCGTACTTGCCCTCAATGTAGATACCGGGCTCTACGGTTACCAGTTCCATTCTCTTCAAGGTGCGGTCACCTGCGCCCCAGGACAGGCCGGGAGTCTCGTGAATCTTCAGACCCACGCCGTGGCCCAGGCTGTGACCGAAGCATCCCTCGTAGCCGGCGCCGTCGATAATATCGCGGGCAATCTTATCCATGGCGGCGTTGCTCTCACCCTCACGGATGGCGGCCAGCGCGGCCAGCTGTGCCTCCAGAACGGTATCGTACAGGCGCTTCATTTCCGTGTCCGCCTTACCGATCACGATGGTACGGGTCATATCGGAATGATATCCCTCGCACATGGCACCGAAGTCCATGGTGAGGAATCCCTTCTCCAGCGTCACGTTGCGGGGTACGCCGTGGGGGCTGGAGGAATTGGAACCGGATACAGCGATGGTATCGAAGCTGGGCTTACGGGAGCCACGCTTCTTCATCTGGTATTCCAGCTCGTCCGCCACCTCCGTCTCGGTCATGTCGGGGCGGATATTCTTCAGCAGTGCCTCAAACGCTTCCTCGGCAATCCGCTGAGCGCGTACGATCTTTTCGATCTCATCCTCCGTCTTAACGGCACGGATCTCCTCCAGAAGCATACCGAGAGGAACGAACTCGCACTGGGGCAAGTCGGCCTTCAGAAGCTCATAGGAGCGGCAACTGAGGGAAATATCCTCAAAGCCGATGCGGCGGATACCCTCCTCCTCAATGAGGGGGAGCAGATACACCTTCCGACCGCCCTGGGGCATGATCACGGTGCAATCGGGATCAGCCTCCCGCTTGGCGGCCTCGATATAGCGGAAATCCGCAAAGTCAAAGGCACGGTTCATAGTAATCAGCATCCATCCGTCGGGATTATCAAAGCCGGAGAGGTACAGATGATTCTCGGGGCTGGTGATCCATACGGCATCCAGACCCAATTTTGCCATCTCCTCCCGGAGTCGTTTAATATGCATACCCATAGTGTTGTCTTCCTTTCTGACAATATTGGCGACGCATCACGATGCCATATGGCGGCGTCGATACAGATTGAGATAGGGCCGCTCCAGCCAACGCTTGAAGCGGAAGAAGAAGGTCTTCTTATCTTTGATGGGAGGAACGATAAACACCGTCAAACCGCACCATTTCCCCGCCAGAGCATCTGTGAGGAGCTGATCGCCCAGCACAGCGGTATTGGTCACGTCCGTGCCCATGGCTTTCATCGCCCGCCAGATCATCCGTGTCAGCGGTTTGCGGCTGTCGGGGTAGGCGGGATATCCAAAATTCTGATTGAATCGGGCTACCCGCGCCTCATCATTATTGGACACAAAGGCGATCCGTATACCTGCCTCACGCAAGGCGGTGCACCAGCGGACCACATTTTCCGGAGGATCCGGTTGTTCGTAAGTGGCCAAGGTGTTATCGATATCGCAGATCAGACCACGAATACCCATCTGTTTCAGGTATTCCGGCGTAATGGTGTAGAAATGTTCCACGTATAGATCGGGAACCAGATAATGTTCAAAAATCACAAAAAGTTCTCCGCTTTACTGAAAGGATTGTTTGCCCGTCTGTCAGGCGTTCTCTTCCTCGGTGGCAGTGATGGCAATATGGAGTTCATCCAACTGCTTCTGCAGCACTTCGGAGGGGGCGCTCATCATCACGTCCTGTGCGTTCTTATTCATGGGGAACGGGATGATCTCACGGATGGAGTCCTCACCGGCCAGAAGCATAACCATACGGTCCACGCCGGGGGCGATGCCCGCATGAGGCGGTGCGCCGTAGGTGAACGCGTTGTACATAGCCGGGAACTTGGCCTTCACGTCCTCTTCACCCAGACGAACCAGCTGGAACGCCTTGATCATGATCTCGGGATCGTGGTTACGAACCGCACCGGAGGAAAGCTCGATACCGTTGCAGACCAGATCGTACTGCTGTGCGGTGATGGTAAGGGGATCGATCTCGCCGGCGATGGCTTTTTCCAGCGTGTCCATTCCGCCGCCGGGCATAGAGAAGGGATTGTGACAGAACTCAAGTTCACCGGATTCGTCGCCGATCTCGTACATGGGGAAATCCACGATCCAGCAGAACTCATAGCGTTCCTTATCCATATGGCCGGGCACGGTGTTGCCCAGCTTGTTACGAAGCACGCCGGCCGTCTTCTGGGCTACGCCCTTGGGACCTGCCGTTACACCCACGAAGCATCCGGGAGTCAAACCGAGCGCCTCGGTGATCTCTGCCTGCTTGGGAGCAACGAACTTGGCGATACCGCCGGAGAAGGTGCCGTCTGCCTCTACCTTGAACCAGTAGGCCTTCTGACCGGACTGAACCTCAACCTCGGCCATCAGCTTATCCACTTGCTTGCGGGGCAGTGCGCAATCCTTTACTACGATTGCCTTCACGGTGTTGCCCTCGGCAAAGGGAGCGAACTCACTGCCGGCAACGAAGGCAGTCATATCCTGGCACACCAGATCGATACGAAGATCGGGCTTATCGGAGCCGTAGATCTCCATTGCCTGAAGGAACGGAATACGGCGGAAGGGAGCGGAGGAGGCGATATTGTACTTGCCGTACTTCGCGAAGATGGGCGGGAGCACATCCTCCAAAACGGAGAACACGTCCTCCTGGGTGGCGAAGGCCATCTCCATATCCAGCTGATAGAACTCGCCGGGGGAGCGGTCGCCGCGGGCATCCTCATCACGGAAGCAGGGAGCGATCTGGAAATAGCGGTCGAAGCCGGAGGTCATCAGCAGCTGCTTGAACTGCTGGGGAGCCTGGGGCAGCGCATAGAACTTGCCGGGGTGATTACGGGCAG
>JBGVKV010000118.1:0-3493 GCA_045123975.1 Eubacteriales bacterium
CGATTGAGCCGACGGCGGGCACCGCCCAGTGTTTCCACGTAATCGGCGGTGTAGGAGTCCACCAGCTTCTTCAGAGACTCGTGTGACATATCTCCATTCTCTCCGGTGAGTCGGTCGATCATACGGCAGATATAGTCGTACAGACGGGACTCGGGGATGATATCGTCCTCCCGGCATCCCGGATCACCGTTTACGTAGGTGAGAAGGAAGGAGATGTCGCTGAGCTGCATAGTAGCACGCATCATATTGATGATGAGGATCCGTGCCAGCTGGTCCTTGTTGTACATCTTGTTGACGGGGTTGATTACCCAGCCCCGTTTCAGCCAGTTCTGCAGGGTGGTGCCGTCTACTCCGGCAATTTCCCGGATCTGGGCCAGCATAATGCCGTCGGTGATATAGAAGATCTTGTCAAGAAACTCCATGCCGGTGGCGCCGCCCATCTTTTCGCGGTCCAGGATCGTGCCCGGTATCCGCTTGAGTGCAATTCCGAAATCCATATAAAATCCTCCGTGCCGCCTTTGGCGGTGGTTTTGGTATTGTGCTTACATGTACAGTATAGCACGCGGTCGGCTGATTGTCAATGGGTTTCTCGCGAATTAAAGCTCAGTAAAAAATGCGGATACCGCCTTCGCCGGGGAAGAGCCGGTGCATCCTTGTGAGTATAGTATAGCATGCGGTCAAGTGATTGTCAAGTGGTTTCGCGCGATTTTGTAAAATTTTTTCAAAATATACTTTTTTTATGTCCGCTATTCCTTTTGGGAAAAGAGTGTGCTATAATATATTATGTATGCAGTTCTATACGCTTGATGATAAAGGAAAACGAGATATATGTGCGGATTTGCAGGATTTACCGGCCCTCTGCCTGACAGAGCGGCGATTATTAAGAAAATGGCGGATCGGATCATCCACCGCGGACCGGATATGGAAGGATACCATATCGGGGTGGCCGAGGATGATGTAACGCTGGGCTTCCGTCGCCTCAGCATTATTGATCTGGCGGACGGGGCACAGCCCATGTATAATGAAGACAACTCCATGGTCATGGTGTTCAACGGGGAGATCTATAACTTTTCTTCTCTCCGGGACGATTTGATTGCCCGTGGCCACGTGTTCCGTACCCGTTGTGATACGGAGGTCATCATCCATGGATACGAGGAGTTCGGCGAGGGAATCGTTCCCATGCTGCGGGGCATGTTTGCCTTCGTGATCTGGGACGAGAAGAAGCGTACTTTGTTCGGTGCAAGAGACTATTTCGGCATCAAGCCGTTCTACTATTCTGTATTGGAGGACGGCAATCTTCTCTTCGGCTCCGAGATCAAGAGCTTCCTCGAGCACCCCGGCTTCCGCCGGGCGGTAAATCCCGATGCACTCCGACCCTATCTGACCTTCCAGTATTCCGCCACACAGGAAACCTTCTTCCGCGGAACGTATAAGCTGCCCCCTGCCCATACCTTCACCTTTGCGGACGGTAAAATGGAGATCCGTCGGTATTGGGACGTGGATTTCACAAAGAAGACCACCGCTTCCTTTGAGGATACGGCGGACGTCATCGACGCGGCTGTCCGTGAATCGGTGGCTGCCCATCGGATCAGCGACGTGCCCCTGGGTGCTTTCCTGTCCGGCGGTGTGGATTCCAGCTACATCACGGCGGCGCTTATGCCGGAGAACACCTTCTCCGTAGGATTCGGTGAGAGAAAATTCGACGAAACCACCGAGGCAAAGGAGTTGTCCGATATCCTCGGCATCCGCAATTTCCGTCGGGAACTGACGGCTGAGGAGTGCTTTGACGCCTTTGCGGACATCCAATATCACATGGACGAGCCTCAGTCCAACCCCTCCTCCGTACCGCTGTGGTTCCTCTCCTCGCTGGCGAGAGAGCAGGTGACCGTGGTTCTTTCCGGCGAGGGCGCCGACGAGATCTACGGCGGCTACGAGTGGTATGACGAAACCCCGCTGATGCGGAAATATAAAAAGATCCCCGCGCCTCTGCGCCGTGCGGCGGCGTCGGTCAGTGCATCCCTTCCGTATTTCAAGGGACACGACTTTATCATCAAAGGCAGCGGCCGTCCCGAGGATTACTTCATCGGACAGGCTATGGTGTGGGGTGAGAAGGATGCCCTTTCCATCCTGAAGCCGAAATATAAGGCGGGTCCCTCTGTGCGGGATATCACCGCTCCCATTTACGACCGTGCACAGGGCCTCAGCGAATTGGAAAAGAAGCAGTATCTGGATTTGAATCTGTGGCTGCCGGGAGATATTCTCCTCAAGGCGGATAAGATGAGCATGGCTCACTCGCTGGAATTGCGGGTGCCTTATCTGGATCGGGATATTATGGCCCAGGCACAGAGTTTGCCTGCTCACTATAAGATCGACGGCGTGAATACAAAGCACGTGCTTCGTGCGGCCGCCAACAAGACCTTGCCCGACGCGTGGGCAAACCGGACCAAGAAGGGATTCCCGGTGCCCATCCGGAACTGGCTCCGCGAGGATCGCTACTACAATCTGGTGAAGGAGGCCTTCACCTCCGACGCAGCGGCGGAGTATTTCGATACGGACGCATTGGTGCGCCTGCTTGACGACCACCGCGGCGGCATCAACAACGGCCGCCGGATCTGGACCGTCTATACCTTCCTTACCTGGCACAAAGTATTTTTCGGAATCTGATTGAGGAAACGAGAATGACTGAAACGATTATTCCGGTGCTGCTTGGCGCCGATCTGAACTGTTATAACGTGGCAAGAGCCTTTCACGAGCAGTATGGTGTGATCTCGTACGCCTTCGGCCGCTATGCGGTCTCTGCCACCAAATATTCCCGCATCATCCGCTTCACCTCCGTACCCGAGATCGATCGGGATGAGGTGATGCTGGATACGTTGACGGCGTTTGCCGAAAAACATCCCGAAGGGAAACTGATCCTGTTCGGATGCACCGACGATTACGCCGCCATGATCATCCGTAATAAGGATAAATTGCCCCGCTATCTGTGCGCCTGCCCGAATGAATCTTTCCTTGATTCCGTGTCCCGCAAGGCGGAATTTTACGAGATCTGCGAGAAGTACGGCATTCCGTACCCGAAAACCGTGGTGCTGACAGGGAAGAGTGAGGCAGGGAGCCTTTCTTCCGAGACGTTGGGATTTGACTACCCCATCGTCATAAAACCTTCCTCCAGCGTAGTGTACTGGAAGCATCCCTTCGACGGAATGAAGAAGGTGTACATCGCCAAATCCCCGGAGGATGCACAGCGGATCCTTTGCGAGATCTACGATTCCGGCTACGACGAGAGAATGATTCTGCAGGAGTTTATTCCCGGCGGCGATGCCCATATGCGGGTGCTTACCGCTTTCTCCGATAAAAAGGGCCGTGTGCGTGCCATGTGTCTCGGTCACACTATGATCGAGGAACACACCCCCAAGGGCTTGGGCAACCACGCCGCTATCGTTACCGAGCCCGTGTCCAGTCTGCCCTTTGCGGATAAGATCCGGGCCATGCTGGA
>JBGVKV010000119.1:0-5663 GCA_045123975.1 Eubacteriales bacterium
TCTTGCCTGGTCGGCAATGGCACGGGTGATGGCCTGACGGATCCACCAGGTAGCGTAAGTGGAGAACTTATATCCCTTGGTGTAGTCGAACTTTTCCACAGCCTTCATCAGGCCCAGATTACCTTCCTGAATCAGATCGAGGAAGAACATGCCCTTACCGACGTATCTTTTGGCAATGCTTACAACCAGACGGAGGTTTGCCTCCACCAACTCCTGCTTAGCGCGCTGATCGCCCTCAGACATCTTCTGTGCCAGAAGAAGCTCCCGGTCCGCATCCAGAAGCGGCACCTTACCAATCTCCTTCAGATACATACGGACGGGATCGTCAATGGCCAGACCCTCCTGGGAGAGAACCTTATCCACGTCCTCGTTGTTGTCGATCTGGTTCACTTCAGCTTCAACGTCCTCAAATTCAGCGGGGTTGATGTAACTGGTTACCTCAATACCGTTGCTTTCCAGAGTTTCGTAGAGCTTTTCCAGCTGATCGATATCGTACTCGGTAAAATCAATGGCCTCCATAATATCATTGTTGGAGAGAGAGCCTTTGGTTTTACCCTTCTCGATCAGATCCCGCATGTCTACTTTCTTTTCGCTATCCATGTTTTTCCCCTTTGGTTATGTATTGTTTTCGTAAATCATTGTTGGTCGGGCGATGCTTCGCCACGTTTTTTGCGGATAAAATACAGAAAATCGCCGTCATCCTTGTTTCGGTTCTTTTCATTTTCCTCACGAAGTGCCCGCAGTGTTCCGTCGAATACGTCCGGTCCGTTGTCGGACAGCTTCATACGGTCCACCCGCATTTTCTCTGCCCGGGACACCTCATCCTGGGTGAAGGACTCGTTCAGCATCTCAAAGCCGAAGCCGCCGCCGTCCTCGCCCTCCAGAATGGCGGATAGAAGCCGCTTTCCCAATCCGGTGGGCATGTCCTCTTCAGACACGGAAAATCCGTCCACTTCCCGGCGGATATATTCACGGCGGAGCATAATCAGCCCGAGGATCGTTTCTTCAAACCGGGAGGCTTTGGGCACCTTGGAAAAGTCCGGATTCACCCGGTCGGAGATTCCCATACCGGCACGGTACAATTCACCGGGACGGGCTGCCTTGGCTGCCTTCTGCCTTCTCTTTATGATGCGTTCCACATCGTTTTTTATACTGGTCGGATCCAATGAAAGCACCTTGGCGGCACGGGAAATATACACATCCCGCTCCACGCTGGAATAAACCGACGCGATTTTTTGGCAAATGGTATCTGCCGCCTTGATCTTCCCCTCAGGATCGTCCAGGCTGTATTCCTTCAGAACGTTTTCCAGATCGTACTCGAAACGGGAGCGGCTTTCATTCATAAGTGCCGCGAATTTCTTCGCCCCGAATTTTTTGATATACTCGTCCGGGTCCTTGGCTCCGTCCATACGGATCACTTTCGCATCCACGCCCGCGTCATTCAGAATCCGCAAGGCTTTGCTGGTAGCATTCTGCCCTGCCGAGTCGCTGTCGTACGCCAGGACCACGTTGGACGTGTACTTCTTCACGATCCGCGCGTGCTCGGGCGTTATTGCGGTACCCAGCGTTGCCACGGCGTTTTCAAAGCCTGCTGCGTGGAGCTGGATCACGTCCATATATCCCTCGCACAAAATCAAGCGCTCGGTACATTTTGCTTTGGCAAAGTTTAGAGCGAACAGATTCCGCATCTTTTTAAACGCCGGCGTATCCGACGAATTCAAATATTTGGGAGGCTTTCGCCCGTCGGGTGCGGCTCTTCCCTCCCCGATCAGTCTGCCGCCGAAAGCGACGATGTTTCCCGTCACGTCGATGATCGGAATGATCAGCCGTCCACGAAAGATGTCATACAGTTTCCCCGTCTTGCTTGTGGCACAGAGGAAGCCCGTTGTCATTTCCTCGTTCGTGTATCCGTTTTTGCGGAGATGGTCGTACAGTGCGCCAAAGGAATCGGGGGCGTATCCAAGGCCAAACCGCCGAACGATAGAGGACGGAAGCTGACGTGCCTCGACATAGGCTCTCGCCTCGGCGCCGATCCGCTCGTCGTACAGCATATCCCGGAAAAACCGGGCGGCGCAAACGTTCATCTCAAGAATCCGTTTGCGGCTGACGCCGCCTTCCTCGCGGATCTCGTCGTCGGGCAGCGTGATCCCGGCCCGTTTGGCCAAAAGCTCCAGAGCGGCACGGTAATCCAGATTCTCCGTCCGCATAATAAAGCTGATCACGTCACCGCCGGCACCGCAGCCGAAGCAGTAAAAGGATTGGGTGGCGGGAAACACCGTGAAGGACGGTGTCCGCTCACTGTGGAAGGGGCAAAGTCCGTTCATATTGTTCCCTGCCCGCTTCAAAGTAACGTAGGAGGAAATCACGTCGCAGATCTCCGAGCGGTATTTCAGGTCTTCAATAATGCTGTGCGGGATCACGGTCATTCCTCCTTTCGATAATTTCGGTTATTCAGTTGGGAGTGCGCCACACGCTGGGCACAAACAAATCCTTATACAGATCGATGGCGTAACGATCCGTCATACTGGATATAAAATCGCAAACGCACCGCTCCACAGGATCCGTTTCCATATTGCGGCGGTACACCTCCGGCATCTTCTGGGGATACCGGACGAAATACTCATACAGGCGTGCCAGAAGCTCCATAGCCTTGACCTCTTCCGCCTTGGCAATGGGGCTGTAATACACGTTGTCAAACAGGAATTTGCGAAGCTTGGCGGTGGCTTCCCCCACATCGGGTGTCATACGGATCTCACCGGAATCCGTACTGGCCTCGATTACCGAGGAAACCATACGGTTCACACGGACGCCGTGCTTTTCACCCAGCACCTCACGGATCTCAATCGGAATATCCTCGATGGACATAATACCGGCACGGCACGCGTCGTCAATATCGTGATTGATATAAGCAATGCGGTCCGCAAACTTGACGATCACACCTTCGAGTGTAGACGCGAGATGATCACCCGTATGATTGACGATTCCGTCCCGCACTTCCCAGGTGAGATTCAGACCGGCGCCGTTATTCTCCAGCTTTTCCACCACCCGCAAGCTCTGCTTATAGTGGGTAAATTCAGGAGAGAAGCACTGCTGCATCACCGTCTCACCGGCGTGACCGAAGGGGGTATGACCGAGATCGTGGCCCAGCGCCGCCGCCTCGCACAGATCCTCATTGAGCATGAGGGCGCGGGCAATGATGCGGGCGATCTGCGTTACCTCCAGCGTATGTGTCATACGGGTGCGGTAATGCTCGTCCACAGGGAACAAAAACACCTGCGTTTTATGAACAAGGCGACGGAACGCCTTGGAATGAAGAATTCGGTCCCGATCCCGCTGGAAATCCGTGCGGTTGGGACAAGGGGTGCAGGGATGCTCTCTGCCCCGTGTATTTTCCGTCAGAAAAGCGTAGGGCGACAAGGTCTGCCGCTCGCGCTCACAAAAAATACTGCTTACTGTTTTTTCCATAGTCACTCCATACGTATTGAAGGATTACAGTATCGTACATATAATATACGCAAAAAACACCTTTTTTACTTTTTTCGACCCGGATCAGCCAAGGCCGGTGGGACGCGGACGTTCCTCATGACCGACGATTTCCGCCGTCACACGACCGTTCGTCATCTCGGACAGAGCACGCATCAGCTCCTCCGCCCGGGTGCTTTCCACGCCAACTGTGAGAGTCACGGCATCGTCGTATTCCGTATTATCCTCCGTTACTCCCAGCTTCGGCAAAGCTGCCGTGATCTTCTGATATTCGGAATAGCTGCAACGCACGCGGAGGATAGCAAAATCCGTCATGGTGACGATGCCCGCCGTTTCAATGGCCAATTTCGCGGAGGCTGCATAGGCGCGGACCAGTCCGCCTGCACCCAGCAGAATACCGCCGAAATAGCGAGTAACCACAACGCACAGATCGCTGACACCGGACATTTTCAAAATGTTAAGAACGGGAATGCCTGCCGTGCCCTGGGGCTCGCCGTCATCGGAATAACGGGCAATGGCACCGCCGGACAGCTGGTAGGCATACACATTGTGGGTAGCATCGTGGTATTTATGGCGCATTTCCTCAATCAATTCCCTGGCTTCCACCTCGGAGGCAATGGGTGCGGCTGTACCAATGAAAACGGATTTGCGCTCGATCATTTCCGCAGAGGCCCGCTTCGCCAATGCCAGTCGGGCAACGGTTGTATCCGCCATCACCAATCCTCCTCGTCTTCCTCGGGATCACCGACCGTATCCGGCACGAGCAGATACTCCCGCAGCTTCCCCTTGGTTTTTGCATCTACGGTGGCCGTTACACGCACCCCGTTATCCGCATATTCCGTAACAATATCGTGAGCCAATGCGTGCAGCAGATTCAGTGCACTGCCATCCGCATACGGAATCAGAAACTCCACACGGGAGCGGCCTTCGGAGGCGATTTTCTCCAGCTTTTCGGTGAATTCGTCCATTCCCTCCCCGGTTTTAGCAGAGATGAACACGGCCTCACAGCCTCCCTGATCCGCAATACGCTGAAGCAGCATTTTCTGCTCGCGGTCGGCAATCAGATCGCATTTATTGAACACAAGCAGCACCGGCTTGCCCGACGCGCCCAATTCCGTAAGCAGATTGTCCGTAATCCTGAGCTCGTCCGCAAATTCTTCTCCCGACGCGTCGCACACGTGAAGGATCACATCGGCCAGGGCCGCCTCCTCCAGAGTGGAACGGAATGCCTTGATCAGATGGTGGGGCAGATTGCGGATAAAGCCTACGGTATCCGTCAAAAGGATCTTCATTCCCGACGGAAGCACGTACTGGCGGGTGGTGGGATCCAAGGTGGCAAACAGTTTATCCTCCGCCAGAATACCCGCACCGGTCAGAGCGTTCAAAAGGGTGGATTTTCCCGCATTGGTGTAACCCACGATGGCACAGCGAACAATACCGGAGCGATCTCTTGCCGCGCGCATGGTGGCACGGGAGGACTCAACCTTCTCCAGTTCTTCTTCCAGCATACGGATGCGGGATTTGATGCGGCGGCGGTCAATCTCCAGCTTGGTCTCACCGGGTCCTCTTGTACCGATACCGCCGCCCAGACGGGACATCTCCGTACCTTTACCTGCCAGACGGGGTGCGGTATAGCGAAGCTGAGCCAACTCCACCTGCAGCCGTCCTTCGGAGGTAACGGCGTGGCGGGCAAAAATGTCGAGGATCAGCATGCTGCGGTCCAGAACCTCCACCTCAGCCTCAATCCGTTCCTCAATGGTACGGATCTGGGAGGGGGACAATTCGCAGTCAAACACAACGATGGATGCGTCCTCTGCGATACACAGATCGGACAGTTCCTTAAGCTTGCCGCTGCCGATGCAACTAACGCCGTCGGGCTTGTCCCGCATCTGCGTGACGGTGGCCACCATCTCCGCACCCGCCGTATCGAGCAGACGGCCCACCTCGGCGAGGGAAACCATACACTCACGCTCCCCGCCCTGGGGATAGATGGCACAGGCGATGGCACGGGGCAATTCATTCTGCATATCCGAAAACAGATTCTTGTTCATCGATACCTCCAAAACGAAAAAACGGATAAGAAGTCGAGCGTACCCCACTTCTTATCCGATTCCGAACGAAACAGTTGATTATTTGCCGGACATAGCAAGACGCTTCTTGAACTTGTCTACGCGTCCGCC
>JBGVKV010000120.1:0-14718 GCA_045123975.1 Eubacteriales bacterium
TAGGTCGGAGGTGTAAGCACAGTAATGTGTTCAGCTAACCGATACTAATAGACCGAGGGCTTGAACTGCTATAGTTCATTCTCAAGTGATTGTTGTGAATGCTTAATCCACTCTTCCTATTCGGTTTTCTGTGATCGACCGGAGTCATACCGATATGGTATGACTTTTTTATTGGAAATTCAACTGAAATAGTTCGAATTAATTTGTTTTACCTATTGACAATCGGATTGTCAAGTGCTATAATACTACAGTAAATAGAAGTAGAACCCTCCGTTCTCACCTTACCGCAACGCGCGTATGGTTAATATAACTGCACACTAGGTGTGTGTTATTGTACGGAGCCGGTTCTCGGCTCATTTTTATTTTTCTACCGATTATTGGAGGTGCTAGTTATAGCAAAGGAACTGTTGATCAACGAGCAGATCAAGGTAAAAGAAGCTCGTGTGCTGGACGAGAACGGCAATCAGCTTGGCATTATGCCGCTGAGCGAGGCTCGCAGCTATGCATTCGACCACGGTGTAGACCTGGTTCTTATCGCCCCGCAGGCAACCCCGCCTGTTTGCCGCGCTATGGATTACGGCAAGTACCGCTATGAGTGCGACAAGAAGGAAAAGGACGCTAAGAAAAAGCAGTCTACTGTGGAAGTAAAGGAAGTTCAGTTGTCCTGCCGTATTGACACTCACGACTTCGAAACTAAGGTCAACCATGCACTCCGTTTCCTCGGAAGCGGCAACAAGGTGCGCGTTTGTCTGCGATTCAAAGGACGTGAGATGGCTCATCAGAGCCTGGGTCAGGAGATTCTTGAACGTTTTGCCGAGGCTTGCAAGGAAAGCGGCAGCGTCGACAAGAAGCCTGTTCTTGAGGGCCGCCAGATGACTATGTTCATCTCTCCTCTGAAGCAGAGCAAGTAACAGTTCACCTCAATAATATAAATTCAGCAAAATTATCAACCGAAAGGATTCAGAATATGGGCAAGATCAAAACGCATAAGGCGTCTGCAAAAAGATTCTCCGTAACCGGAACCGGCAAAGTAAAGATGTATCATTCCGATCATCGCCACAACCTCGGTCACAAGACCGCAAAGCGCAAGAGACATCTGCGCTCCTCCAAGATCCTTGACAATGCCATGACTGCGAATGTCAAGCAGCTGATCTGCAAGTAATTTCACTTAGGTATTGATTTAACGTTGTAACGGAAAGGATTATATAAGATGGCAAGAGTTAAGGGCGCGATGATGACGCGCAAGAGAAGAAATAAAGTTCTGAAGGCAGCAAAGGGTTACTGGGGCTCCAAGTCCAAGCACTTCAAGATGGCTAAGCAGGCCGTAATGAAGAGCGGTAACTATGCATACATCGGCAGAAAGCAGAAGAAGAGAGATTTTAGATCTCTGTGGATCACTCGTATTTCCGCACAGTGCAAGGTGAACGGTATGAACTACTCCACCTTTATGCACGGTCTGAAGAAAGCCGGAATCGAACTCAATAGAAAGATGCTTGCTGAGATCGCAGTTTCCGATAAGGAAGCTTTCGCTGATCTGGTTGCTAAAGCAAAGGCAGCTATCTGATTTCATTAAAAACCCGGTTTCACCGGGTTTTTGTGATTGTGAGAGAATTTCAAAATATGTTGAAAATTACGGATATTATCCCCGATGCGGTGTATATCTCCTCACGCACCAATCCCCTCGTCGCGTCTTTGGCGAAGCTGGATGACTCCAAATTTCGCCGGAGCGAGGGCTTGTTTCTGGCAGAAGGTATCAAGCTTTCTGAGGAAGCGGCCGGTATGCCGGAGATCCGCTACATACTGATCCGAAGCGAGGACGGACTCGCTGATGAACGCGTTCTGCGAATCGCAGAACGGCGTCCGTCGGGTGCAAAGGTGTGTGTGCTGTCCGAGGCGGCCTTTGATAAGATCTCCACGGAAAAATCCCCCCAGGGAATTATCACCGTGCTGGCTGTACCGGATAGAATTCATCATTTTGTCACCGGCCCGTTGGGACGTGAGTACGTGGATAATATGCACGGGAAACGGATTTTGGCACTGGACTCCGTCCGCGACCCCGGCAATCTCGGTACGATGATCCGTACCGCGTCTGCTTTTGGGTATGATCATCTGTGCCTGATCGGGTGCGCGGATATATACAATCCCAAAACGGTCCGCGCTGCTATGGGCGCACTGTTTCGGGCTAACATTTACGTCTGCGATACCGTCGCAGGCGCCTTTGTGCCGCTGAAATCCGATGGACATCGCGTGATTGCCGCTGCACTCGGTGAGCACGCCCTTACGCTGGGAGAAGATCCCCTGCGGGAGGATGACTGCGTCGTTATCGGCAACGAAGGACATGGGGTTACAGAGGAAACCTTGACGCTGTCCGATGCCGTTATGCGGATCCCAATGGGGGAAACCACCGAATCGCTGAATGCGGCAACGGCGGCTTCCGTCATCATGTGGGAGTATTTTCATACGTTTCGCGTATAAATTGGGTAGGTGAGTTTTATGGATGCAAAACTGATGTGGATATGGCTGGCGCAGGCCTGCGGGCAGGGCAGCCGTACGGCGATCCATCTCCTTTGTGCTTACGGTTCCCCGGAAAAGATTTATCGGGCGGATCGGAAATCCCTGACGCAAAAGCTGGGCGAGCGGGAATTATCGCTCCTGAATCGCTTGGCGAACAAGGATCTGTCGGATGCCACGTCGATTTTGCGTCGTTGTAAAGATACAGGCGTTGGGATTTTGACTCCGGCCGACGCTCAGTATCCCCGTACGCTGTATCAGCTGCGGGACGCCCCCATTGTTCTGTATTACGTGGGAAAACTGCCGGATTTTGAGTCCTCATGCTGTTGTGCCGTCGTGGGTACGCGTACGATGTCCGAGTACGGCAAGCAGATTTCCTACGATATTGGCCGTGGCCTTGGTGCCGGCGGTGCCGTGCTGGTCAGCGGGTTGGCTCTCGGCGTGGATGGAATGTCCATGGCAGGAGCACTCAGCGCAGGCGGTGTTACCGTGGGCGTGCTGGGCTGCGGTATTGATATTGTGTACCCGCCGGAGCATAAGGATTTAATGCGGCGCGTTCTGCAGGATGGCGCTGTGATCACGGAGTATCCTCCGGGAACGCCGCCCAACGGCTATCACTTCCCCAAACGGAACCGGATCATAAGCGGTCTTTCCCAGGCGGTGACCGTTGTGGAGGGAGATCTGAAAAGCGGATCTCTTATCACGGCACGGCACGCATTGTATCAGGGCAAGGATCTGTATGCCGTCCCCGGCAATATTGGCGAAGCCGGTGCTGCCGGTCCCAATTCGCTGATCAAAAACGGCGCGCGTGCCATCACCGGTGCCGCCGATATACTGAAGAATTACGAGTTTCTGTATCCTCATTCCATCCGTATGCAGGCTATCGATGCGGCTCTTGCCGGACAGTATTCTCCGGATGATGCAACCGACGTGGCTGTGCGGATGAGCGTTTCCGCGAAAAACGGAAATAAGTATTACGGCAGCGGCCTGTACGGCGGAAAGAAGCCGAAGGCACCGTCGAAAAAACGCCTTCCCGCCAAAAAGGTGGTGGAGCGCTTCGCGGAAAACGATCCTGCCGTTAAAGAAAAGAAGATGATTCCCTCAGCCCGTGTGGATCTGGATTCACTGGGCGAAACCGAGCGTAAGGTGTACGAGGCTATGATTCCCGACGTGCCCGTGGTGGCCGACGATATTCCCGTTTCGGGAATCGGTATGGGAGATCTGATGGCCGCGCTCACTATGCTGGAGCTGGCAGGTGCCGTCGAGTGCGGTGCCGGCGGATACTATCTGCGCCGCTCGACGGATATCCCCTCAGCCGATGAGGAAGAAGAATAAAGCGTATACGCTTCCCCTATACTAATTATAAAGAAATCCATATACCTCGAAGGGAGGATGTCTGGCAACAGACAAGCGATACATGGCAAACCTTGTTATTATCGAGTCACCCGGTAAGGTGTCTACTATAAAGCACTGTCTCGGATCCAATTATAAAGTGGTTGCATCCGTAGGACACGTCCGCGATTTGCCCAAGTCTACCCTTGGCATCGACGTGGATGACAATTTCAAAGCCCATTACATCAATATCCGCGGCAAGGGAGAATTGATCCGTGAATTGAAGAAGGAAGCCAAGAATGCGGACGTTGTCTATCTGGCAACGGACCCGGACCGGGAGGGCGAGGCTATCTCCTGGCATTTGGCCAATGCTCTTTCGATCCCGCCGGAGAAGACCCGCCGCGTGACCTTCAACGAAATCACCAAAACGGCGGTAAAGAGCGCTATCAAAAAGCCCCGGAATATTGATATGGACCTGGTCAATTCCCAGCAGGCAAGACGTATTCTGGACCGTATCGTAGGCTATAAGATCAGTCCCTTCTTCTGGAAGAATGTGAAGAGCGGTCTGTCCGCCGGCCGCGTGCAGTCCGTGGCTGCCCGCATTATTGTGGATCGGGAAAACGAGATCCGTGCCTTTGATCCCAAGGAATATTGGACGGTGGATGCCCAGCTGCAGACAGCCAAGGGCAAGAGCTTTACGGCTCATTTCTACGGCGACGCGGCAACGGCGCAGAAGCAGGATATCACCTGTGAAGCAGAGGCCGCGAGCATCCGTGATGCCGTTGCGGGCGGTGAGTTTGTTGTTTCCGAATTGAAAACGGGCACGAAGCTCCGTGCACCTGCCGCTCCGTTCAAGACCTCCACTATGCAGCAGGAGGCATCCCGTAAACTGAATTTCCATTCCCAGCGCACCATGAAGGTGGCGCAGGAATTGTACGAAGGTGTCAACGTGGGCAGCGAGCACGGCGGCGTGCAGGGTCTGATTACCTACATGCGTACCGACTCTCTCCGCGTATCCACCGAAGCCCAGGATGCAGCGCGTGCCTTCATCCGTGAGCAGTACGGCGATGCGTATTGTCCCGCCGAGCCCCGGATCTATAAGGCGAAGGCCAACGCCCAGGACGCCCACGAGGCTGTCCGTCCCACCAACGTGGCATTGGTGCCCGCTTTGATCCGCAAGCACCTGAGCAACGATCAGTACAAACTGTACAAGCTGATCTGGGAGCGATTCATCGCCAGCCAGATGGAGAGTGCGGAGATCGATACCGTCAATGCGGATATCGTGGCAGGAAAATACCTGTACCGTGCTTCCGGTACGTCCGTGAAATTCCCCGGCTTCCTTGCTGTGTATGAGGAATCTGCCGAGGAGTCCGGCGAGGCCAAGAGTGCCAAGCTGCCGCCCTTTGACAAGGGTGACGTGCTGGAGTGCCTGGAAGTGGCTCCTCAGCAGCATTTCACCGAGCCGCCGCCCCGCTATACGGAAGCGTCTTTGGTAAAATTCCTGGAAGAGAAGGGCATCGGCCGTCCCAGCACCTTTGCACAGATCGTAACGCTGATTATCTCCCGCGGTTACGTAAAACGGGAAGGCAAGAGCCTGGTTCCCACGCCCCTGGGTGAGGTAACCACCAAGCTGATGGTGGATTCCTTCCCGGATATCGTAGACTATAAATTCACCGCCCAGATGGAAGATAAGCTGGACGGCGTGGCCAATGGCGACAACACCATGGAATCCGTCCTGAGTGATTTCTATGATGGATTTGCCAAGGAATTGGCCCGTGCGGAGGAGACCGTATCCCGCGAAAATATCGAGGTTCCCGTGGAGGAAACCGATATTATCTGCGAGCAGTGCGGCGCCCGTATGATTATCAAGAACGGCCGCTACGGCAAGTTTGCGGCTTGTCCCAACTATCCCACCTGTAAGAATACCAAGCCTCTGGAAAAGCCCGCCGCCGAGAAAGCACCCGTCAAGGAGCCGGAGATCGCTCCGTTCAAGTGCGAGACGTGCGGATCGGATATGGTGCTTCGCTCCGGACGCTTTGGCGAGTTTTACGCCTGCGTGCGGTATCCCGAGTGCAAGACCACCCGTCAGAAAACGAAGAGCACCGGTGTTGCGTGCCCCAAGTGCGGCGGCGACATCGTGATGAAGTGGGGTAAGCGCCGTACCGTATTCTACAGCTGTACCCGCTATCCCGAGTGCGACTATTCCTCCTGGGATATGCCGTCTCATGAGAAGTGCCCCGAGTGCGGCGAGATTTTGTACCATAAGAAGGGTAAGAATCTCCTGGTATGCAAGAAGGACGGATGCGGCTACAAGCGGGAAATCGAGCCCGAAACAACGGAGTCATAAATGGAAAAAATCAACGTGATCGGTGCCGGTCTTGCGGGATGTGAGGCTGCCTGGCAGGCAGCACGCCGCGGTATGGCCGTCCGCCTGATCGAGATGAAGCCGAAGAAAAAGACCCCCGCCCACACCTCTGATCTGTTCGGTGAGCTGGTGTGTTCCAATTCTCTCCGCAATGCGGAGGTGGCCTCCGCTGCCGGCCTTCTGAAGGAAGAATTGCGGCGCATGGGCTCCCTTATGATGGAGGCAGCCGATGCGTCCCGCGTGTCTGCCGGTGGAGCGCTGGCCGTGGATCGCCTTCGCTTTGCTTCTTACATCACAGAGAAGATCCGCTCCTGCCCCCTCATTGAGGTAGTGGAGGAGGAAGCTGTCGAGATCCCACAGGGTGAGATTACGGTGATCGCCACCGGTCCCCTTACCTCCGACGCCATGGCCAAAGAGATCATTGCCCTGACAGGACAGGGCGGTCTCAGCTTCTTTGATGCTGCCGCTCCCATCGTGGATTTTGCGTCCATCGATATGAGCCGTGCCTTTTTCGCGTCCCGTTACGGCAAGGGCGATGCGGATTACATCAACTGCCCCATGAATGAGGAAGAGTACAAGGCGTTTTACGATGCCCTTATCCACGCCGAGGAGGCCAAGCTTCACGATTTTGAAGCGGATGCTCCCCTCACCGTGTTTGAAGGATGCATGCCCGTGGAAGTAATGGCCAAGCGCGGCGAGGATACGCTCCGCTTCGGTCCTATGAAGCCGGTGGGTATCCGACATCCCGAAACGGGAGAATCCTATTATGCCGTGGTTCAGCTTCGCCGTGAGGATGAGGTGGGTACCATGTTCAATCTGGTAGGATTCCAGACCCATCTGACTTTCCCGGAGCAGCGCCGTGTGTTCTCTATGATTCCCGGTCTTGAAAAAGCGGAATTTCTGCGCTACGGTGTGATGCACCGCAATACTTTTTTGAACTCCCCCGAACTTTTGGAGGCGGATTATTCCCTGAGAAGCAATCCCAATATCTTCTTCGCCGGCCAGATGACGGGCGTGGAAGGATATATCGAATCCGCCGCCTCCGGCTATGTGGCGGGCCTGGCGGCAGCGTGCCGCGCAAAAGGAGAGGATACGCCCATCTTCCCCAAGGAAACGATGGTGGGTGCTATGGCTGACTACATCAGCCACGGCGGCACGGGCGATTTCCAGCCTATGAATGCCAATTTCGGCATCATTCCGCCCCTTGCTCAGCGTCTGAAGGGCGGCCGACGTGTCCGCTATGCGGAATATGCCCGCCGGGCACTGGAAACGCTGGACGCGTTCCCCCTGCGTTTGCCTCAAAGTTAAACCTATGAAATAAGGGTGATACAGATGAACATTATTCTGGATGCAATGAGCGGTGACAAAGCACCGGTTGAGATCGTCAAAGGAGCCGCTATGGCAAAAGCCCGCCTGGGTGTGGACTTGACGCTGGTTGGCCAGCGTGAGGTGATTCTGCGCTGCGCCCGGGAGAATGGCCTTTCTCTCGATGGCATTCGCATTGAGCACGCTGAGGGCGTTATCACCATGGAGGACGACCCGATTTCCGTGGTCCGCGCGAAGCGCAACAGCTCTATGGCGATGGGCCTCCGTATGCTGAAGGACGAGGGCGATGCCTTCGTTTCCGCCGGCAACACCGGTGCGCTCCATGCCGGATCTTCTTTGATCATTCGTCCCATCAAGGGAATCCATCGTCCTGCCATTGCTACCGTATTGCCCCTTGCACGCCCCGTTCTTCTTCTGGACAGCGGTGCCAATACCAACGTGACTCCCGAGTATCTTGTGCAGTGGGCTGTGATGGGCTCCATCTATATGAAGAATATATTCGGTATCCGTCAGCCCTCCGTCGGTCTTTTGAACAATGGCGCGGAGGAGCATAAGGGGACCCCCGTGGTGGCTGAGACCTATAAACTGCTCAAAGCATCCGACGACATCTTTTTCATCGGAAACGTGGAGGGCAATCAGGTTATGTCCTCTGTGTGTGACGTGCTGGTTACCGACGGATTTACCGGTAACATCACTTTGAAAATGCTGGAGGGTATGGGCAAGTTCTTTATGAGTACCCTCAAGGGTATGTATAAAAAGAACTTCCTGACGCAGCTGTCCGCCGCAGCAGTGAAGGATCAGCTTATGGGACTGAAAAAGCAGTTTGACGCCTCCGAGCATGGCGGCGCACCGCTGCTCGGCTTGTCCAAGCCGGTGATCAAGGCCCATGGCTCCTCGGATGCACAGGCTATCTGCAACGCAGTGCGCCAGGCCGCATCCTTTGTGAAGACCGGCGTAATCGCCGAAATCACCGAATACGTACAAAACGAAATGCCTGCCCCTGTGCCGAAAGGAGATGCGCAATGAGATACGAGGATGGAAAGTATCCTCTTCCCCAGAATCTTCTGGAGAAGAAGCTGGGATATACGTTCAAGGATCCGGCTCTTTTACAGTCGGCTTTGTATCACTCCTCCTACGCCAATGAGCTGAAGTCCAAGGGTGTTACCGTTCAGTGCAACGACCGATTGGAATTCTTTGGCGACTCCGTTCTGTCCCTGATCGTCAGCGATTATCTGTACTTCCGTTATGTGGCGAATCAGGAGGGAGATATGACCAAGATCCGCGCCGCCGTGGTTTGCGAGCGGGCGCTGGCAAAATATGCCGCCAAGATCGGGCTTGGAAATTATCTTTACCTGGGACACGGTGAGGATATCAATCACGGCCGGGAGCGTGCATCCATCACCTCCGATGCCTTTGAGGCTGTACTGGCCGCTATGTATATCGATTCCGGCAGTCTGGATACAGTGCGGAATTTCCTCCTCCCCTTCGTGAAGGAAGAAATCGAGAGTATACGGGAAAAGTCCTCCTTTATGGATTACAAAACCGCTCTGCAGCAGATCGTGCAGCAGGTGGAGGGAGAGATCCTGGAATACGTCCTCGTAGGGGAGAGCGGTCCGGATCACTGCAAGACCTTCGATATGGAAGCCCGCCTGAACAGCAACGTGATCGGACGGGGTTCGGCTCACTCCAAGCGGGAAGCAGAGCAGCTGGCCGCTAAAGAGGCCCTTGTCCTGTTCGGCCAGGGCGAGCGGAATTGAGCCGGGTGGATCGATAAGTATGAAAAAACACGCAAATATTCCATTATTTGTGGTACATATGGGGTGCCCGAATCAGTGCGTCTTCTGCAATCAGCGTCTGATCTCGGGCACGTCTTCTTTTTCGGCGGAAAACGCAGAGGAGCAGATCGAGCGCTCTCTCGCCACATTAAAGGGTACCGGAAGACAGGCGGAGATCGCCTTCTTCGGCGGATCCTTTACGGGAATCGAGCGATCCCTTATGATAAAGCTGCTGGATATGGCCCAAAAGTACGTGCAGCAGGGAAGTGTCAGCGGCATCCGCATGTCCACCCGCCCCGATTATATCGATGCGGATATCCTCTCGGTTTTATCCCGTTATACAATCTCCTGCGTGGAGTTGGGCATACAAAGTATGTCGGATTCCGTCCTTCGCATTACCAAGCGGGGGCACACCGCTGAGGATACCCGCCGTGCCTGCCGGCTGCTGGCGAAAAGCGGAATCCCTTTTGCGGGGCAAATGATGATCGGCCTTCCCGGAGCAACGCCGGAGGACGAAATCCATTGTGCCCGGGAAATTGCCCGTATGGGGGCTGTTTCGTATCGGGTGTATCCCACACTGGTGTTCCGTCATACGGAGTTGGCGGAGATGTACGAAAAGGGCGAATACGTCCCTTTGTCCGTGGAGGATGCAGTGGCACGCATGAGCGCCGTGATGGCGGTTATGGAGGAGTGGGGGCTGACTTGTCTGCGGGCAGGACTGTGTGAATCCGACAATCTCCACGATCCCGCTGCCCTTTGTGCCGGCCCGAATCATCCCGCCATCGGCGAATTGGCACGGAGCGCCTTAATGCTTTGGAATATGGAGGCTGCCTGCGAGGAGAAGACTAAAAACGGCGCTCGCCTAAAAGAATCTTCCGCTACGTTTTCCGTTCCTGTGGGCAAAGCATCCGCAGCCGCAGGACATAAGAGAGAAAATATCCTGTATCTATGCGCCAAATATGGCATAAAATCTGTAAAAATCATTGAAAAATCGCAACAAATAGGGTATAATATTATATTAGATGTTTGTCCCATAAAAGAAAGAAGAGGAGGTGAGATATCATGCGTTTGAAATCCCTGGAATTGCACGGATTCAAGTCCTTCCCCAATAAGACGGTCATCCGTTTCGACGAGGGCGCCACGGTTATCGTAGGTCCCAACGGAAGCGGTAAATCCAATATTACCGACGCTATGCGTTGGGTACTGGGTGAATTGTCCAGTAAGAATATCCGCGGCAGTAAGATGGAGGACGTTATCTTCGTCGGCGCCGACGGCTATCGTCCCATGGGTTTCGCCGAAGTATCCGTCACCTTTGACAATACGGATGCGGAAAACCGCATCGATTCTCCCTACGATGAGATCACCGTTACCCGCCGCTATTACCGCGCCGGAGAAAGTGAGTACTACATCAATCGCAAGGCGGTGCGCCTGCGCGATATCCACGAGCTGTTTATGAATACCGGTATCGGCCGCGAGGGTTATTCCATCATCGGCCAGGGCCGTATTGCGGAGATTGTTTCCAAGAAGAGCGACGAGCGCCGCGGTATCTTTGACGAGACCGCCGGTATTGCCAAGTTCCGTTTCAAAAAGCAGGAAGCCCAGAAAAAGCTGGATGCCACCGAGGCCAATATGCTCCGTGTGGCGGATATTCTCACCGAGCTGGAGTCCCGTGTGGGTCCTCTGGAGCGCCAGTCCAAAAAGGCAAGAGAATATCTGGAGCTTTTCGCCCAGAAGAAAGAAATCGACGTGGCCCTCTGGCTGTACGATATGGAGAATCTGCAGCGGGACGAGGAGAAGACCAAGGCGGATTGCGCCTTGTCCCGTCACGAATTGGAGATCACCCAGGATACGGCGGACCAGCTCCAGGCGCAGAGTGACCGTCTGTTTGATATCTCCCAGGATACCAAGCAGGAGGCTGCCCGTCTGTATGAGAAGATCCGTTCTACCACGGACGAGAGCCGTGCGGCGGAGAACGAATACCGTGTGCTGGAAAACAACGTGATCCATAAAGAGACACAGATCGCTGCCTGTGAGGAGGATCGGGCCCGCAAGAGCGTGCTGCTCTCCCAGACCCGGGAGGTGCTGGAGTCTCACAACGGTCGCTACGACAGCATTACCCGGACTCTTGCCGAAACGGATGAGAAATTGCAGGAATGCCTTGCGGTTCGTGAGGACATACTGACGCAGTATCGCGGCAAGGAGACTCTGCTTGAGGAGATGCTCGAGGAGCAGAAGAAGCACGAAGACGTCCTTGTGGATCTGAAGGTGCGCCTGAGCGTGTTGAAGAACACCATCTCCACCCAGAACGAAAGATCCAACGAGCTTCGCGAGGATATCAGCAAATACGAAGCGGAGCTGTCCGACATCGGTGCGAAGATGGCCGATCTCGAAGATTCCGTGGGCCAGTACACGGATACTGTCCGTGCCGCCCGCGAAAAGGCGGATGCGGGAGAAGGAAGACTGAATACCCTTCGGGAGGAGGAAACTGCCCTCAGCCGGGAGATCAGCACTGTCGGTGCCCAGAAAGAAGCACTGGACAGCCGTATCTCCGCTCTCCGCAATATGCTGGATCATTTTGAAGGATACAACAACAGCGTCCGTTTCGTGATGAAAGAAGCGGGAGAGGGACGCCTCAGCGGTATCCACGGTCCCGTATCCCATTTGATTACCGTAAAACCGGAATATACGGTAGCTTTGGAGACTGCCATCGGTGCCGCTATGCAGAACATCGTGGTCAACGACGAGGCGGCAGCCAAAGCGGCTATGTATTCCCTGAAAAATTCCGGCGTGGGACGTGCCACGTTCTATCCTCTTACCTCCGTGAAGGCGAACAGCCGCAGCCGTGAGACAGAGGCCGCATCCACCTATAAGGGATTCATCGGCTTTGCCGATACCTTGGTGAGCTGTGATGCCAAATACGCCGGTGTTATCGGCTCCATTCTGAACCGCGTCGCCGTATTTGATACCCTGGATAACGCTACCGCTATGGCACGAAGCCAGGGCTGGCGTGTCCGTGCCGTTACGTTGGACGGCCAGCAGATCAACGCGGGCGGCTCCTTCACCGGCGGTGCTATCCGCCGTGACAGCGGTATGCTGAGCCGTACCTCCGAGATCGAAACGCTGAGTGCCAAGCGGGACGGTTTTGCAAAATCTCTTGCCGAGTTCTCCGCCAAACTGGAGGAGATCCGTGACACCATTGCCCGCACTGTGTCGGATATCAACGCCGAGCAGGATAAGTGCAAGCTGATCGATACTCTGGTCCGTGCGGATCAGACACAGCTTGACGAGCTGATTGCCCGCCGCGGCGTCATTGAAAATCTGATGCAGCAGCTGTGCGATGACCGAAGCAAGCTGAGCGAGCTGGGTCAGCGCGGCGATTCCGACGTGCAGAAGCTGGAGAGCGAATGCGATCACGAAAGCAATGAGATCGCCCGCATCGCCGCCGAGCGTGCGGACGTGGATATCGAACGTGGTGCCTTGAGCGACCGCCTGGATGAGTTGGCAGCAGAGATCGCGGAGATCCAGATCCGCCAGGCAGAGATCAAGAAGGATCAGGAGAGCGAAACCCGTGCGATTTTGGACACGTCCGCTCAAATTGATAGCTTGCAGAATGAGATCGTTGCTGCCCGGGAGAAAATCGAATCTCTCCGCCGCGAGAGCGATGCTATGCGGCAGGAGATCGAGATTAAGCATACCCAGTCCAAGACCCTGGAGGATACCCTCAAGTCTATGGATGAGGAGCGCGCTTCCCTGGAAGCGGGCAGTATGGAGTATGAGCGGAAGCTGAATGAAATCCGCATCCGCCTGAAGGACGTTACCGCCAAGAAGGAATTGCTCCTGACCGCCAACGCCAAGAACGAGAACAAGTATCAGCAGATCTGCTCCGATATGGAAAAGATGACTCAACGGCTGTGGGATGAGTACGAGTTGACTCCCACCGCGGCGGCCGAGCTTCCGTATCCGCCGGTAGATAAAGAAAACCGTGCCTCCGTTTACGCCCGCCTCAGCGAACTCAGAAACCAGATCAAGGCCCTGGGCCACGTGAATCTGGCGGCTATCGATGAGTACGTGGAAGTGAAGGAGCGCTACGACTTCGTCAGCGTGCAGATGAACGATCTGAACACCTCGAAGGAAGAACTGATGGGCATTATCGGCTCCATTGACGAAGAGATGACCCGTATGTTCACCGAGGCATTTGATAAGATCAACGAGAACTTCGGCCGTGTGTTCAAGGAACTGTTCGGCGGCGGCGAGGCACATCTGTCTCTCTCCGATCCCGAGAATCCCCTCACGTCCGGTATTGAGATCAGCGCCGCCCCGCCCGGAAAGATCATCAAGAATCTTTCTCTGCTTTCCGGAGGCGAGCAGTCTGTTATCGCCATCGCGCTTTTGTTTGCGCTGGTGCGTGTCAATCCGTCTCCCTTCTGTATCTTTGACGAGATCGAGGCGGCACTGGACGAGGTCAACGTGCAGCGGGTTGCGCAGTACGTGAAGCGCATCTCCGAAAAGATGCAGATCATTATGATCACCCACCGCCGCGGTACCATGGAGGTGGCCGATACCCTGTACGGCGTTACCATGCCGAACCACGGCGTATCCAAGGTGTTCACTCTGGACGTGGCTGCCGCTACCGATGAGGAATTTGACGGAGCCATCTGACATACCATATAAGAGGAATTGTACATGGGCTTTTTTGATAAACTGAAAAACGGTCTCACCAAAACGAAGGATGCATTCTTCGGACAGGTGAATGACGTGCTGAAATCTTTCCGCCGTGTGGATGAGGATCTGCTGGAGGAATTGGAAGAACTTCTCATCTGCGCCGATATGGGTGCGGAAACGGCTATGTCCGTGGTGGATGAGCTCCGCGAGAAGATCAAGGAGGACAAGATCACGGACGCGGATGCAGTCAAGGATGCACTGAAGGAGATCCTGCGGGATCATATCGGTGAGGGCGAGCCTCTCAAGCTGGAAACTACGCCTTCCGTGCTTTTGGTCATCGGTGTCAACGGCGTGGGTAAGACCACGTCCATCGGAAAGATTTCCGCCCACCTGAAAAGCCAGGGCAAGAAGGTCATCGTGGCCGCCGCGGATACGTTCCGCGCCGCCGCCATCGATCAGTTGGCCGTTTGGTGCGACCGCGCCGGTGTGGATCTGATCCGTCAGAATGAGGGCGGAGATCCGGCGGCTGTGGTATTTGACGCGGCAAGTGCTGCCAAGAAACGGGGCGCCGACGTTTTGATCATCGATACGGCCGGACGCCTTCACAACAAGAAGAACCTGATGGACGAGTTGGCGAAGATCGACCGCGTGATCGAGAGGGAATTGCCCGGCTCCTCCCGCGAAACTCTTTTGGTGCTGGATTCCACCACGGGACAGAATGCGGTGATCCAGGCTAAGGAATTTATG
>JBGVKV010000121.1:0-5809 GCA_045123975.1 Eubacteriales bacterium
GGACAGGGCGGCGGGATCTCCGGCTACAACCGTAAACAAAACGGACACAAAACAGAGCACGAAAAAGCAAATTCCCAACATAATTCGTCACCTCCCGACAGAATCAAACAAGATGCGAACACAGATAAAAACAAATTGTAAATTGTGATCGAATTACCATTTTTTTGCAATTTAATTGTTTACAGAAAAGGAATTTTTTGGTATAATGGTGTTGCGAATCAGAAATGAGACAAATTTACTGAGGAATCAACAAAGAGCAATAGCGGAGGAAAAAGAAATGAAATCTATCGGAATTGTGCGGAAAGTGGACGAGTTGGGCAGAATCGTTCTGCCGATTGAAACCAGACGCCAGCTGGGTCTGGATGCGAAGGACGGCGTGGAGATCTTCGTGGATGAGGATAAGATCATCCTGAAGAAATACGAGCCTTGCTGCCTGTTCTGCGGAGACGGAGACAACGTGGTGATCTTCCGCGACAAAAAGGTTTGCAAAAAGTGCCTTTCTGAGATGCAACAGAAGCTGTAATTCCAAGGCATTGTATGTCCGAGGGGAAAAGAATATGAAAAAAGGCTGTTGCGAGAGCAACAGCCTTGATTTTTTGTCTTCTTATTTCGGGTAAACGGAAATGTGGGAAACCCGTCCCGTGGGGATGCGGATGCCCAGAGCACATTCGCAGCATTTGGCTTCCACCAATTCGCCGTTGACCATTACCCGGTAATCGTCTCTTGCCAGGGAGATCACAATGGACGTTTCCGGCCGCTTGGACACACCGGCATCTACGCTCAGATCCACGCACGCGCATCCCTCGCCGAAGGAGGAGGTGATCACGCATACGTCCGGCGGAGCAATCACGTTGCCGGGCGCGAACAGGGTGTGATACCACATGGACAGCGGTGCGGACGAATCGCTGGTGCAGTGCCATCCGCCGCCCCGGCCGGTTTCCAGAACGAAATGCTCGTAGCAGTTGTAGCTGGCGTCGGTTTCGGACTTCCAGGTGTCCAGTGCCGTTGTGGCGATCTTGAAGGCATCTGCCAGATGGGCGCAGCCCAGCATGCCAAGGAAGGCAAAGTACTGCTGCGTCATGCCTGCGGTGCCGTTGCGGAAGCCGTCCCGACGGTAGTAGGGGGCGGAACGGTCCACGTTGGAAATACCCGCATCCGTCCACATACGGGCGGGATCCATCATAAAGCCGGCCAGAACCGCCTCCTGACGGGGATTGCAGATGCCGCTGAGCAAAATCTCCGCGCCGTCGTATCCCATATTGTAGTTCAGGAACCGATCGGTGCGCAAAAATCCTTCGGGATTTCCGTTTTCGTCGTGGGTGATGCAGCCGAAGTATCCGCTGCGGCGGTCATAGGCGTAGGCCTGCAGTGCGCTGCCAAGGGAAGCAATATCCGCATCGTATTCGCCCTCGTCGCCGCATCCCAGAATGGCGGACGCGTGGCGGAGAATGCGTGCAAATACAACGGTGTGAATGCTGGTGTGGTTGGGACAGCACCGCATCTCCAGTCCCTTGTCCCGGATGGCCTGGCAGACGGGAATATCGTTGTTTTCGTCCTGCTGCATATAGGCGGTGGGGTTCAGAATACCGGATTTCATCTGCCGCATGGCGGAAGCGGGATGGCGTCCCATCAGGAAGTGGTAGTACTGCCGGAGACGGGAATAGAAGGAGGCAAGGAAGGCCCGATTGTGGGTTTTGTCCCACAGAGCCTTGTAGGCGTAGGCCACCGTGGGGGTGGGATCGCCCACGTGGACGAAGGGAACCTTCTCCTCGCCGTCGGCACTCAGGCAGCTGTTCAGCACCTCCATGGCCAGGCTGGGGGAGGTGGGCACCAGGCCCAGGGCGATCAGTCCCAGAGAATGGGTGGAGGGAACCGTATCCCGCTTGGCACCGGTGAAGCGGCGGGTGTAGCCGTCTCTTCCCCGGAAGGGATACAGAATATTGGTCAGTGTGGCCGCGCGGAGCAGCTGCTGGCTGAGGGAATACGCATCGGGGGGAAGAAGCTGGGAGCGGGTCTTGTCAAAAGCGGCGTCCGCATACGCTTCGTGATCTGTTTCTGCGAAACGGGCGAAATGCTCCTTGAGCCGTCCTTCCGCAGCGGTGCTGTGGCAAACAAGGGAATAGAGCCGCTTGGTTTCATAGGGGGAAAGGAACAAAGGACGGACGTACAGATCGGTATAATGGGCGTTGTGATCGCCCTCCACGATTTCGTGGGGGATATTTTTGGGAGCACCGGTTTTCGCTTCCCAGTCACTGCCCAGCAGCTCGCGCAGGGTGGCGTCGCCGCCCTCCCAAAGAATACCGTATTCATGACCGCTGTCGTAAGAAAGCGTCAGAGTTTTGTTTTCCCGCACAATTTTGGGCGTGAAGGCAGGATCTTCCCGCACGAAGGATACGGGTGCGTCCGACAGAGTGATCACGTCAATGACGGCCCCCTGTCCTTCCAAACACCGGATCGTCAAGGGGCATGCGGATTCCCCGGAGGGGGAGACGGGGAAGGTATGGGCAGCGAACGTGTCGCTGTCCACGGTACATTCCGCATCCGTTATTCCGGACAGCATGAGACGGGCGTGTCCCTTGGCACGGACTGTCAGAAGAAGATCGCCGTTTCCGGGACGGGTGAGGGTATAGTCGGCCCGGTCACCGGGGGTCTTTCCGAATCGGCCGCCCAGCGCGTGACCTCCCACCATTTCGTGACCGACGATCTCGCCGACACGCATGCCCTGCGGAGGCAGATCCTTTTCGGCTTCGGGGTCTGCCAGGACAAGAGTATCATATTCCACGCCGTCCACGGAGGTGTACTTGCCGTCGCAGACTGGTTTTACCCAGGCGGCGTATTTGCCCTCCGTCAGAGGATACTGCATCGAAGCCAGATAGTGCAGTCCCAATTGCTGGGACACACCGGTGTTGTTGTGGGCTTCTACCTCAATCATATAGGCATCGTCTGCCAGACGGATGTAGGAAATGTCGCAGTACAGACGGTCCTTCCATTCCAACTCAAATCGATAGGTGTACAAGGACAGATCCTCCATGGCAAGCCAGGGGAAGTGAAAGGATTCCTCCCGCTCGGTAGGCAGATGAGCCTTGCCCTGATAATACCGGGGAAAGACGGAGAGATGGAATCCGGCACCGCGGGCGGGATCCGTGGTGTGCACGATACCGGCGATGTTGGACGAATAAGGGCCCCACTGGGGCAGAGAAACGTCCTGGGTACGTGCCATCGAGTCGAAATCCTCCCGGGATTGGGTGATAATTTTGTTGTCCATTGTATACCCTCGCAATTTTCGGCCTGGATAAGCATTTTCGTTTGAGCGCTGCAGAAAAAACTCTTTCCAGGTTACCATACTGTGTTCATTATATCATATAAATTTCCATTTGCCTATACTAATTTTCGAATTCCCCGAAATTGCTTTACATATGGCTTCCTCTGCGTTATAATGTTTCTATCATTACGTTATAAGAGGATGCCATGCGCGTTATCATTCATACCCACACCGATCCGTATTTCAATCTGGCCGCGGAAGAATATCTACTGGAAAACGAAACGCAGGATGTCTTTATGCTGTGGCGGAACGATAATGCCGTGGTCATCGGAAAGAATCAGAATACCTGGGCCGAGGTGAACGTGCCGTTTACGGAAGAGAACGGGATCACCGTGGTCCGCCGCCTGAGCGGCGGCGGGGCCGTGTTCCACGATCTGGGTAATGTGAATTTCACCTACATCACCGCCCATGATCCCGCCCGCGGTATCGATTTCCGACCGTTTCTTCAGCCCATCCTGCGGGCATTGGCGGCGCTGGGCGTGAAGGCAGAGGCGGACGGGCGCAACGACATCGTGGTAAACGGTGCCAAGATCTCCGGCAACGCCCAGTGCGTGCATCGGCTGCCGAACGGTGGCGAGCGGCTTCTCCATCACGGCACGCTTCTGTTTTCGGCGGATCTGTCCCGTCTGACGGAGGCCTTGCGTGTGTCTGTCGAGAAGATCCGCGCCAAGGGCGTGGCCAGTGTGCGGGAGCGGGTCACCAATCTGAAAAACGTGCCCGGCTTTCCCCGGGAGATGACCGTCGAGGAGTTTATGAATCACCTGGCACGGAATGCCGTTTCTGCCGAGGCGGAATTGATCCCCCTCACGGAGGAGGAAACCGCCGGTATTCGTGCCCTCAGAGACAAAAAATACGCTGCCTGGGAGTGGAATTTCGGTGCCTCACTCCGCCACGAATCGGAGAAGAGCTTCCGTTTCCCCTTCGGCACACTTAACGCATCCTATACCGCAAAGAACGGCGCGATTGAATCCATTCGCCTGTTCGGCGATTATTTCGGACAGCGTCCTGTGTCGGAGTTGGAGAACGCCCTCGTTGGCATCCCCCTGCGGGCGGATGCCCTTGCCGCCGCCCTGACGGCACTTTCTGCCCCCGTGGCAGATTATATCCACGGCGCCGCGGCGGAGGACATCGTCCGCCTTATTCTACAGTAAACAGAGAAGGAAACCGCTATGACTGAGATGCCTTATACCGCTATGGCCCCCATCTACGATGAAATGAACCGGGAGCTGGACTATGCCCGCTGGGCGGACTTCGTGGAGGAGCAGTTTGCCCGCTTTGCGAAAACGAAGCCGGAATTGGTTCTCGATCTGGCGGCAGGCACCGGCTCTATGACCATCGAGCTGGCAAAGCGCGGCTACGATATGACCGCGGTGGATAACTCCGCCGATATGCTGTCCATCGCCGCCACCCGTCTGGCGGAGGCGGGCTTGTGGGGCGTTCTGCTTCTTGAGCAGGATATGACGGATTTTGAACTTTACGGCACGGTGGACGCGGTGGTCTGCTGTCTGGACAGCCTCAATCACCTCACCGAGGACGGTGAGCTGGAGAAATGCTTTGCCCTGGTCCATAACTACCTCAATCCCGACGGACTGTTTCTGTTTGACGTAAATACCCCCCACAAATTCCGCCATACCTACGGCACCAACGATTTTATTCTGGAGAATGAGGGGGCCGTCTGCTGCTGGCAGAATCAGTTTGACGAGGACAGCGGCCTGTGCGATTTTATCCTCACCATCTTTGAAAAGCAGCACGACGGAAAATACACCCGTACCGATACGGTGCAGACCGAGCGGTGCTACAGCCGTGCCTACGTCACCCGTGCCCTGAAGACGGCAGGCTTTGACGTGCTGGGATTTTATGAGGATTACGACTTCACGCCGGCGGGCCGATCAAGCGATCGGTGGTACGTTGCTGCCCGCTGCCGGAAGGACTAAAAGACCGCAAAAAATTTTTTTGAAAAAAATGAAAAAAGGTGTTGACAAACGAAAGGTGGCGTGGTATACTATAACACGTCGCGAGGGCAACCGCGACACGGCGGTTCGAAAAGCCGCACTGAATGGGAGCATAGCTCAGTTGGGAGAGCATCTGCCTTACAAGCAGAGGGTCATAGGTTCGAGCCCTATTGTTCCCACCATTTGGCCCGGTAGTTCAGTTGGTTAGAACGCCGCCCTGTCACGGCGGAGGTCAGGGGTTCGAGTCCCCTTCGGGTCGCCAAGTAGCCTACGGTACGCACTAGAGGCTGCAGCATGCCTCTGTAGCTCAGTCGGTAGAGCAGGAGACTGAAAATCTCCGTGTCGTTGGTTCGATTCCGACCGGAGGCACCATATGCGGATTTAGCTCATTTGGTAGAGCGCCACCTTGCCAAGGTGGAGGTGGCGGGTTCGAGCCCCGTAATCCGCTCCATACTGTGGGTACGAAAAATTTCGTACCCACAACTTATATGGCGTCATAGCCTAGTGGTAAGGCACGGGTCTGCAAAACCCTTAT
>JBGVKV010000122.1:0-3685 GCA_045123975.1 Eubacteriales bacterium
TATAACAAGACACAACCGTTTCAGTATTTTCACGACAACAAGCTCCCAGCCATGTCAAGAATCTCTAAAGCCAGCGGCAGTGACAAAAGCGTAATCTCCACTGCAGCGGCCGTTTCGAGTTGCCCCGCTAAAGCATTCTCCCCGGCCTGTGTGCATATATCGGAGGTGATACGAGATATGGCAGTGATTCCCAGCGCTTTCATCAGCACCTTACCCACAGCCGACCAGGTACGGCCTTCCGCTAATTTTGTGAGTGCTGCAACCGCCTCCCGTATTCTCTCCCCGGTGAGTGCGAAAACAAGAATGATAGCGGCTATGGAAAGAAGCGTAGCAATATCCTTCTGCTGTCCCCGCAAGCACAATGCAAGAAGGGTGGCAGAAAGAATCACAAAGACGGTGCCTCCCATTCTCATACACCGAACACGGAACGCAGTGTACTGATCAGATCCCTCATCTGATCCAACACCAATACGAGAACAATGATAATTCCCGCCATAGATACCAGTATAGCCTGATCCTCGCGACCGGCACGGTTGAGTATCTGACAGGCTGCAGCCACCAGTATGCCGATCCCGGCGATTTTCAGTATGATTCCAACTTCCATTACCAAAACATCCTTTACAGAAACAGTACGATCAACGACACCGCCGACAGAATCGGAAGCGCCGTGTACAATTTAACACGGGCCGGGTACGCCGACTCCGCCTGCGCTGCTCTTTCGTTCAGGTACTCCAGGGTATACTCGCACAGAGTCAGCGCATCCTCCCTGTAGGCCTGGCCCAATTTGTCCACAAATTCTGTAAATATCCTCTGCTCCTGCCCACGCAGGCTGGACAGTATCGGTGCTGCGGCATCCTTGAAATCCTCACTATTGCATTCCGCCGAGAACGGGAAACCGCTGTCGTTATCAAAATCGCAGAGAATATCCGACGTAGGCGATCCGTACAGCCGTATCTTTCTCGCGGTATGTCGGACGATCGCTGTGGCACAGCGCAACGCCTGCATATACCGTTTTTCATCCGTCCGCAATCGGATCACCACCGCAATGGCAGCTGCCGCCAGAAGTACCGATCCTGCCATCTGCACGTATCCATGCACCTCCTTTGTCATAATAAAACGTATGCACGAGTTGTCCGTCTTTTCTGTGGAGCTGTACCAGGGTGCGAAACACGCCGTGACCAAACGGTGCGGCCAGTCCGGCTTGTCTGCGCAGATCCTCCGGAGATCCACCGTGAGCGGACGCAATCACTGCCACACCGGAGGAGGCACATTGCAAAACCGCCTTTCCATCCGCCTCCGTCGATATTTCATCGCAGATCACAAACTGCGGGTTCATCACACGGATCGCCATCTCCATACCAAGCGGACGGGAATATCCCCGGAAGATGTCGAGAAATTCACCTGATATCCCATATCCCAATTCGTATCGGGTATCAATCACTGCCACACGGTAGGAGGATTTTGCCAGCAAGTATGCCAACTCCCGGAGTGCCGTGGTTTTCCCCATCCCCGGCGGTGAAAAGATAAGCAGGCTTGCTGGCACTCCGCCACACACGGCATAGGGCAAGATATCGTCGGCCGTACCGGGATACCGACGCGGAATACGGATACACAGCGATGCAAGATCGGTAACGCGCTCTATACGCTCCCCCGTACAGACGGCCCTGCCCGCCACACCGACGCGAATTCCGCCTTTGGTAAAAATGAATCCTTGCCGGAGGGATTCCTCGTGAGCATACAGGGAGTGCCCGCACAGATTTCCGATTGTCTGCCGCAGCATTTCTTCCGTACATACAAGAGACGTTTTGATATTCCGTCCGCTCACCACAAGTACGGCGTTTCCATTCCGGTACATACGAATCTCATCCACCGTTTCCCCGTACAGCGCGGCGGCGCGGCGGAGTGCATCCGCCACAGACTCCGGCAGGCAGCGAATCAGATTTTTATCCATCGCGGCACCTCTTTCGTCCTCGGATATCCAATCTTATGCGGACGAGCCGGATATATGTCTCAAACGACAAAAAAAGAACCGCTGCCACGCAGCGGTTCTCTCAATTCATATGGAATTAGTCGGCGTAAACGCTTACACGTCTTCTGCCGTTTGCGATGTGCTCGAACTTAACCTTGCCCTCAACCAGTGCGAACAGGGTATCATCCTTACCGCGGCCTACGTTCACACCGGGATGGATGTGAGTGCCTCTCTGGCGGATGATGATGTTGCCGGCGATTACGTGCTGACCGTCAGCAGTCTTAACACCAAGTCTCTTGGACTCACTGTCACGACCGTTCTTGGTAGAACCTACACCTTTTTTATGAGCAAAAAACTGCAAACTGATGCGAATCATGGTAATATCCTCCGTTAAATTTTGGGATTTCCGGGATCAGTCGTCTTGAATCTCGACTTCCAGATAATCGTAATACTCTTCAGTCAAATCACAAAGCTGATAATAGTAACCCATAAACAAACCAGCCACAGCATAGCGCTTGTTTTCATCCGATCCGGATTCCTCCAGCGCACAAAGTGCTTTTACTGTGATATCGGCCGTACCCTCGTTGATGGTGTACTCAACATCGGATGCGTAGGAGACTTCAATTGTGTTCAGAATGAGCATCGTCATGGCCGACAGCGCTGCGCACAAAATATCATTGCCGCTTTCCGCATAGCCCGCGTGACCGTGCTCCTCGAACCCGTAGAAAACACCGTTTCGCCGATAGAAAATTACTTTTGTCATGCTATGACACCGTCCTTTGGGGACTTACGCCTCGATCTTCTCGATCTGAAGCTTAGTGTAGGGCTGTCTGTGACCCATCTTAGTCTTCTCGTTCTTCTTGGGCTTGTAGGTCATTACATAGATCTTCTTGCCTTTGCCGTTCTTCACAACATTGGCCGTAACCTTTGCACCTTCCAGTACGGGATTACCAACTTTGAAGCCGTCGTTGCCGGAAACCGCGAGAACGCGATCAAACTCAACCTTAGAACCTGCTTCAACATCAAGTTTCTCAACGAAGATGATATCTCCTTCGTTAACCTTGTACTGCTTTCCGCCAGTCTCGATTACTGCAAACACGAAAAGCACCTCTCTTTCATATATGACTCGCTAACGTGGGCAGCGCGAAGCTTTTTTTCATACCCCCATTATGCGGCAGGTTATAGTATACCATCTTTGGAGTTGTATGTCAAGATATATTTACAAAATTATTTGTTTCTCGAAAGGAAAGATTTTGCCGCTGTCAGCGTGTTCTTCAAAAGCATGGTGATGGTCATGGGGCCAACGCCGCCGGGTACGGGTGTGATCATGGAAGCGACGGGCTCCACCGCCGCAAAATCCACGTCTCCGCACAGCTTGCCCTCCGCATCGCGGTTCATTCCCACGTCGATTACCACGGCACCTTCCTTCACCATATCGGCGGTGATGAAGTTAGCGCGGCCAACGGCAACCACCAGAATATCCGCACGACGGGTTACCTCCGCCAGATTCTTGGTACGGGAGTGGCAAATCGTCACGGTGCCATTGGAATGAAGCAGCAGCATGGCCATGGGCTTACCCACGATATTGCTTCGGCCAACCACCACGCATTCCTTCCCTGCCGGATCCACGCCCTCATACTTCAGGAGCTCCATCACGCCGGCCGGCGTGCAGGGAAGAAATTCAAAATCGCCGATCATGATCTTGCCCACGTTTTC
>JBGVKV010000123.1:0-5374 GCA_045123975.1 Eubacteriales bacterium
GCCATAGGATCTACACCGTTCTGCGCGTTCTGCGCGCCGGCAACGTCCTCGTCACCGTCGAATTCGTTGTAGTAGTCGTCCTCGTAATCGTCGTAGTTGTCGTTTGTGCCGATGCCTCTCTTAATTTTGTCCATGAGTCCCATTATTTAAACCTCCCCAACCGTGAAAGTAGTATTATTTGTGTAATTTCCATTGTATCCGGTGTATCAGCGGTGCCCGAAGATAGCCTGTCCGACGCGAACCTCGGTGGCGCCCTCCTCGATGGCAATGCCATAGGTACTGCTCATACCCATAGATAGAATGGGCTCTATTATATTATGCTTGTTTTTTTCGAAAATGTCAATAAAAATCGCATAAGTTTCTCTAAAATATTTGCGGGAATCTTCAATATTTGCACAAACGGGGGCCATTGTCATGAGTCCGCGCACCCGAATGCCCGGCAGTGCACCGAAATCCTCCACGGCAGAGCGGGCATCCTCGGGCAGAACGCCGCCCTTGTTTTCTTCCCGTCCGCTGTTGATTTCCACCAGGATATCGGTGGTGATTCCCAAAGCCGTGCTGCGCCGGCTGATCTCCTCGGCCAGGTGCAAGGAGTCCACGCTCTCGATGAGGGACACCCGTCCCACCACCTGCTTCACCTTGTTGGTCTGCAGATGGCCGATGAAGTGCTGTTCTACCCGCCCCTCCAGGAAAGGATATTTCTCCACCAGCTCCGCCGTTCGGTTTTCACCGATCAGATCCAGGCCCAGATGCTCCACTGCAAAGAGGATAGCCTCCGGCTGTACGGTTTTGGTGGCTGCGAGCAGCCGCACGGGGCCGCTACCTGCGCGCCGGCGTGCCATGGCTTCGCGTATGTTTTCCTGCACGCGGCGGTAGTTTTCCGTTATATAATTGAAACGTTCCAGATTTTCCATAGTTATGACAATACGCGTCCGTCGTACAGGCCGCGTCCCTTCGTGATCACGATGTCGTTCTGCTGCAGCCAGGTGTGTCCCTCAGGGGGATCCTTCTCCGGCTGGATTTCCACAAGACACCAGTCCTCTTCCTCCAGAATGATTTCCACCGCACGGTAGTACACGGTGCTTCCGTGTCGGATATACACGCCGGTCACGCCGTTCTGGGAGCGCAAAGCGGAGGCCGGGATACGGAGGCCGGTATACTCCTCATGTACCATAGATACGGGCTGAGACCGGTTCAGGCGGAAGTCCGTTGGAAGAGTATCTCCCCGGAAGACCAGCATAGCCTGTCCGTCCTCCTCCACGATGCGTAAGAGAGTAAGAAGCAGTGTTTTTTCCTCGTTATAGAGGAAGGTGACGGGATACGTCTTTCCCTCGATCAGTTCCTTGCCTGCCTCCCGGGAGGCTACGCCCACTGCGTACCAGGTGTAGGAGACAGCCAGCTTGCCGGCTGTGACGCCGGTGTCGGGCGCGGTGCGTGTCAGTGCACGGAATTCGCTGAGAGACATATTCAGTGCCCGCTCCGCGGTAAACACGCTCTCATATCCGTCACAGGAGGCGTAGTAATAGCCGCTGCGGGATGCGGTGATCTGCTGACGGCAGGGGCCCAGGGATTTGGTCAGTGTGTCCTTTTCCGCACGAAGCTTTTCGATGGCGCCGTCCACGTCGGCCGCAGAGCCTGTCAGGGAGGCCCGGCGGTTCCACTCGGAGATCAGAGAGGAGCGCAGAGACAGGATGCTGCCGCCGTCGCCCCGACGGGCGGCGGAAACGATATTCTCTACGATGCCGTAGATTTCCGCGTCAATGGAGGCGGTGTCCCGCACGGAGAGGTTACTGCTTTTGATTTGCTCCAACACGGAAATCTGCTTTTCCAGACCGGCGATGCGGGAGACCGTGTCGGGGGAGGATGCCTCGTACAGGGAAGCAACGACCCGGCCGACCCCCACTTTTTCACCGTCCGCCGCACTGGGGACGCAGCTGCCGGCAGAGGAGGACGTCAAGGGGATCTCGTCCCAGAAGATGTACACGTCCATTTCCAGCGCACTTCCCACCGTGGCCACGGTGGCAGTGGCGGTTTCGGTTTTTTGGGTGAGACCGTAGAACAAATGGTATCCGATGTACAAAATGAGTCCGATGGAAAGAATGACGGACAACACGTACAACGCCACTTGCCGCAGGTATTTTTTATCCATATATTTTGATTCGGCCTATGGCCGAAGCCTTTCCGTTATCGTTCGGTGTGCACGGGAATGCGGGGCACACGGGGAGTGAGAATGCAGGTGATCTCGTAGTTGATGGTGTTCCCCAGCCGTGCCAGATTCTCGATCATGGTGCCGTCGTCACCGCCGAAGAGGGTGACTGTATCACCGGGCTTTACGTTGGCATCGCCGATGTCGATCATGCATTGATCCATACAGATCCGTCCCACCACGGGGGCAAGACGACCGTCCTTCAGCTTCACCGATGCGCCGCCGAAAGCACGGACAAATCCGTCCGCATATCCCACGGGGATGGTGGCCACACGCATATCCGTGTTTGCCGTGAAGGTGGCGCCGTAGCTGACGGATTCACCGGCACGCAGGGTGTGAACGTGGGCGATCCGCGTTTTCAGGGACAGAACCGGTTTGTAATCCGGAAGGAGCGTTCCGTCGGGGGACATACCGTAGAGCAGAATGCCCGTGCGGACTCCGTCCTTGTAAGCGCGGGGCAGATGGAGTGCCGCCGCACTGTTGCAGCAGTGGAGCATGGGCGGGCAGATGCCCTGCTCTTTCAGAAGCGCCTCTACGGCTTCGAAACGGGACAGCTGTTTGGCAGTCAGACCCTCTCCGCCCCGATCCTCATCGGCGGTGGCGAAATGGGTAAACATACCCTCGATTTTCAAATGGGGCAGCTCCATCAGCTCGGCGATCTGGCGGGCGGCAGCGGCGCTGTCGGCTCCGTCGAATCCCAGACGGTTCATACCCGTATCGATCTTCACGTGGGTGCGAAGAATGGCCTTGTGGGAAAGGATGCCCGAGGCCTTCAGCCGTGCCATCTCACGGGAGAGGGCGGCGGCGTATTCGGGGGAGAATACGGTCTGGATAATGTTCTGGCGCACCAGTGCCTCCGTGTCCTCCGGCAGGGAATATCCCAAAATGATAATATCCGCATCCCGTCCCACAGTTTCGCGGAGGAGCACGGCCTCATACAGGCAGGACACGGCGAAAAAGCCGCATCCCTCTTCCATGAGAGTCTGTGCGACGATATCCGCTCCGTGGCCGTAGGCATTGGCCTTCACCGCGGCAATGACGCGGCAGTCGGGAGCCTCTTTGTGAACGTGGGATGCGATCTGGCGGTAGTTGTGGCGCAGTGCGGCCACGTCGATCTCCGCCCAGGTTTTGTACTTTCCGTAAGGATTCATAATGGAACTTCCTTCGTGTTGTATTCTTTCAGTCATCACCGCACAGGATTTCGCTCACAAAAATGCGTTCGGTGACGCCCTCGATGGTTCTGTCGAAATAGGCGGGCACTCCGCCCGCGGTAAGACCCAGCGTGATCTCAGTATCCCCCTGTCGGAAACGGGCGCAGGTGATCCCCTCGGGATCATCTCCGGGGGCTTCCACACCGGTCAGCTCTTCCTCCGTCAGGGAAAAGAGGGAAAACAGATGATCACACTTTTCCGTCATCGCCCGGGTGACGGGGATCTGCACCTCTCCCAGATGCACCCGGGAGGCGGTATCTGTCACGGTAAAGGTGATCCCGGCGATGGAGACGGGAGCGAGAATTTCGGCGGTATATCCGCCGGGGACAGGAGTAATACGCCAGGTTGTGTCCCCGTCACGCAGGGTGACTTCAGTCAAACTGTCCTGATACCAGAGCAGGGGACGGAAATGGGCGGGGGCGCAGCCCGCCAAAAGAAAACAAAGTGCCGCGCAGAGTGTCAGCAGTCGGCGCATACGATTCACCTCCGATATGGATTCGGTGCATTGTATGACACGGCGGCCGTCCCTATGCCATCAGTAGCGGAGGGAGGTGCTCACCACGGTGGCGGCGCTGTTGAAATATCGGAAGGATTTGACGGTTTTTGTGGTGGCTTCAAAGAAGACCGCGCAGGTTTTTCCGTCTTTGTTGAAGGTAAGGTAGTATGCGTCGGGGGTGTTTTTCGTGCCGCGGAAATCGTGGAGCAGGACGGCGCGGGTAAAATCCTTTTCGTGGGTGCGGTCCATGGGTGCCACGGTGATCAGATCCTTTGTCTTGCACGAAAACTTTTTGCGGCGGCTTCGTCCGCCGTAGATGTGATAGAAGCTTACCGTGCCGGAATGGATCTGATATTCGATTTCCAAAGCGGCGTACCGCCAAGTGAAGAACACCAGCATCCACACAAACAGAGGGAGGAGGGCGATCATCATCACGATGGGGATAACCGCCGTGAAGAAAATAAAATAGATAAGAGCAAAGAAAACGTAAAGGCCGATCAGTAAAATACGGAGAAGAAGATTATTGCCCTCGGCTTTCCTTGTCACTGTATATTCCGCATATCCGGGTGAATCCACAACAGAGCCCCTCCTTTGCATATCTATACATAATATATTATAGCACATCGTATCAGGCAAATCAAGGCAAGCACAAAAAAAGGAGCTATCGCATCATCAAACGCGATAACTCCCGGGAATTACCGATTCCGGCGCACGAGGCCGAGAAGGCGGATCATCTGAAGAATGGAGGTGGCCAGGGCGGCTACGTAGGTCATAGCGGCAGCGTTCAGTACCTTGGTTACGCCGTTGACTTCTCTTGCGGAGAGGATATCCTCGGAAACCAGGATTTCTTTTGCGCGGCGGCTGGCATTGAATTCCACCGGCAGGGTGATCAGCTGAAAGAGAACGCAGATGCCGAACAGGATAATGCCCGCGTAGGCCAGGGCCAGCAGACCCTCGGCGTAGAAGGAAAGGACGGTACCGAAGAGCACCAGCGGTACGGCCAGACGGGATGCCACGCCTGTGGCGGGCACGATGGCGGCGCGGATGCGGATCGGCGTGTATTCCTTGGCGTACTGTATGGCATGTCCGCACTCGTGGGCGGCCACGCCGATGGCGGCGATGGAGGTGCTGTTGCGCACGGTGTCGGACAAGCGGATCACGCCGGCCTTGGGATCGAAGTGATCCGTCAGATCCCCGGGGATGGATTCGATGCGGATATGGGACAGCCCATTTCTGTCCAGAATCCGTCTTGCAGCCTCCGTGGCGGTGATGCCGGCGCCGGAGCGCACCTGGGCGTATCGGTTATAGGTGGTCTTCACCGCGATGCTGGCGACGATGGTCAGAAGCAGGGCGGGGAGAATGTACAGCATATCGTAGTAAAGCATAAGAACTCCTTTCGGCACATGTATTCTTTCCGGAATGGGGGCTTGTTATCCACTGGGGGACAGAGATACTTTTGCC
>JBGVKV010000124.1:0-14431 GCA_045123975.1 Eubacteriales bacterium
TTCCAGCCGATGTGGGGAATCTTCAGCCCCGCGGGGATCACCTCCGCAATGGGGCGGATCTCTCCGGGAATCAGGCCAAGCCCCCGATGGGTGCCGTACTCGTAGCCCACCTCAAAGAGCAGCTGCATGCCGAGGCAGATGCCCAAAAGAGGTTTTCCGGCTTTTGCTTCCTCAATCAGTACGTCGGCAAGACCGCTGTCCGTCAGCTTTTTCGCCGCGTCACCAAAAGCACCCACGCCGGGCAGGATGATTTTGTCGGCCGAGCGCAGCACTTGCGGATCGGCGGTGACGACAGCGTCGGCACCGATGGCGATAAGGGAGCTTTTCAGGGAAAAGAGATTGCCCACGCCGTAATCCACGATGGCGATCATGCGAGGACTCCTTTCGTGGAGGGAATGGCATCGCGGCATTCTTCATCCATAGCTACAGCCGCCCGCAGGGAGCGGGCCACGGATTTGAAGGTTCCCTCGATGATGTGGTGGGAGTTTTCCCCTGCCAGCTGTCGGATGTGGAGGGTAAGATTGGCACAGCGCACAAAAGCAAGGAAAAATTCCTTTACCAGCTCCGTGTCAAACGTGCCCACCTTTTCCGTGGGGATCTCCAGAGCGTAGCCCAGACAGGCGCGGCCGCTCAGATCCACGGCGGTGAGGATCAGTGCCTCATCCATGGGAAGGATTTTGTCGCCGTAGCGGCAGATGCCCCGCTTGTCGCCCAGAGCCGTGGCAAATGCCTGTCCCAGGCAGATGCCCACGTCCTCCACGGTGTGGTGATCGTCCACTTCCGTGTCCCCCTCGCATTTCACGAAGAGATCGAATTTGCCGTGGGCGGCAAACAATGTCAGCATGTGGTCAAGGAATCCCACGCCGGTGTCGATATCACACTCGCCTGTGCCGTCCAGATTCAGTTTCAGGGTAATATCCGTTTCCGCCGTACGGCGGGTAATGTCAGCAACTCTCATATGCGTTCCTCCAAAATAGTGCGAAGGGTCTGTATCAGTGTGTCCATCTGCTCTTTGGTGCCAACGGTGATGCGGTTGTACTCGGCGATCCTTGCCGCATCGAAGTGACGGACGAGAATGCCCCGTTCCTTCAGTGCGCGATAGATCTCGCCGCCGGCCACCTTCGGGTGACGGACGAACAGGAAATTCGTCATCGAATCCGTCATCACGAAGCCCAGCTTTGAAAGCTCCGCCGCGGCGTACGCCCGATTATCCATAATCGTACGGCAGTTGGCACGGGTATAGGCTTCGTCCTCCATCACACCGATACCCGCCGCCATGGTCATCTGGTTGATGTTGTAGGGATTGGTGGAGTACTTGATCGTATTCAGATCCCGGATCAATGCGGGACATCCCACACCGAAGCCCAGTCTTGCTCCCGCCATGGAGCGGGATTTGGAGAAGGTCTGCGTGACGAGCAGATTGTCATACCTGCGAACCAGGGGCACACAGCTTTCCGCCCCGAAATCCACGTAGGCCTCATCCACCACCACCACCGAGTCCGGATTGCGGCGAACGATCTCCTCGATCTGCTCCCGCGTCAGGGCGATGCCCGTGGGGGCGTTGGGGTTGGCGATAAAGATGGTCTTGCCGATGCCGTAGTAATCCTCTGCGCGGATCGAAAAATCCTCCGCCAGGGGAATCTTTTCGTAGGGAACCCCGTTGATCTCCGCAAAGACGGAGTAGAATCCGTAGGTGATGTCCGCAAAGGCGGCGGGGTGATCCTTATCACAGAACGCCATAAAGGCGAAGTTCAGAATCTCGTCGGAGCCGTTGGTCAGGAGCACTTCATCGTAGGTGACGCCCAATTGCTTGGCTACCGCCTCCGTCAGAGCGCGGCATTCGGGATCGGGATACAGCTGGAGATTCCCTGACGCCTCGGCGGCGTATTGTATTGCCTTTGCCGAGGGCGGGAAGGGGGATTCGTTGGTGTTCAGCTTGATATACTGTCTTGCTTTCGGCTGTTCGCCCGGGGTGTAGGGAATCAGGTTTTTATATTTTTCGCTGAAGAATCGACTCATTTTTCCTCCTCCAGGCGGATCACAGCGCTCTTGGCGTGGGCAGTCAGCCCCTCTTTTTCGGCGAAGTAGGCCACGTCCTTGGCCACCCGGGCAAGAGCATCCTTCGTGTAGTAGGTGTACTGGGTCTTTTTTACGAAGTCATCCACGGAGAGGGGGCTGGAGAAGCGGGCGGTGCCGCTGGTGGGCAGGGTGTGATTGGGGCCGGCGAAATAATCACCCAAGGCCTCGGGGCAGTTACGCCCCATGAAGATGGATCCCGCATGGCGGATCCGATCCAGATAATCGAAGGGATTGTCCACGCACAACTCCAGGTGCTCCGGTGCGATCTCGTTGGCGATCTCGATAGCGGTGTCCAAATCGGGGGCTACGATGATCTTGCCGTTTTGGTCAATGGACGTCCGTGCGATCTCACATCGGGTAAGAAGGGGAATCTGCACCTCCAGCTCCGCCTGGGTGGCGGTAGCCAGTTCCGCCGAATCGGTGACGAGCACAGCGGAGGCCATACGGTCGTGCTCCGCCTGGGAGAGCAGATCCGCCGCCAGGTGGCGGGGAGAGGATTTGCCGTCGGCGACGATGAGAATCTCACTGGGGCCGGCGATCATATCGATGGATACGGTTCCGTAGACCTGCTTTTTCGCTTCGGCCACGTAGGCGTTGCCGGGGCCCACGATCTTGTCTACCTTGGGAATGCTTTCCGTACCGTAAGCCAGAGCGGCCACGGCCTGGGCACCGCCCACCTTGAAGATCCGGTCGATGCCTGCCACGTATGCGGCGGCCAGAATTACGGGATTCACCCGACCGTCCTTGCCGGGCGGAGTGACCATCACTACCTCGCGGCAGCCCGCGATCTTGGCGGGGATGGCGTCCATCAGCACCGTGGAGGGATACGCGGCGGTGCCGCCGGGTACGTACAGACCGGCACGGTCCACGGGGATGATCTTCTGTCCGATGACTACGCCGTTTTCCTCATTCAGGATAAAACTGTTCCGCACCTGCTTTTCGTGGAAACGGCGGATGTTGACGGCCGCCTTCTCCAAAATGGTGAGGAATTCCGGCTCCACCAGGGTGAGTGCTTCCTCGATCTCCTCCTTGGTGACCGCCAGGGAAGCAAGACGCACGCCGTCAAACTTTTCGCCGTATTCGTAGAGGGCCGCATCGCCGGCCTCTCGCACGCGGGCGATGATTTCCGACACCGTATCCGCAACGGATTCGGTGGGAGAGGTGCGGGCAAAGATGGCCTCTGCTCCCAGTTCGCTGTAATTCAGTATGCGTATCACTGTATTGCCTCCATTTGACGGGATATACTGTTAACGATCGCTTCGATCGGTTCGTTTTTGAATTTGAAGCTGGCCTTGCCGGCGATGAGCCGTGCGCTGATGGGCACGATCTCCTCCGTCACTACCAGATGGTTTTCCTTCAGGGTGGTGCCCGTTTCCACGATGTCCACGATCACGTCGGACAGTCCCAGGATCGGGGCGATCTCGATGGATCCGTTCAGGTGGATGATGTCGATGTCCCGGCCTACCGAGGTGTAGTAATTGCGGGCGATGTTTTTGAATTTGGTGGCCACCTTCAAAGGTCTTGTGGGATCGTCGCGGAAATCCTCCCGCGCGGCCACGGCCATGCGGCAGATGCCGGTTTTCAGATCCAGAAGCTCGTACACGTCCGGGTTGTATTCCAGAAGAATATCCTTACCGGCTACGCCGATGTCGGCGGCACCCCGTTCCACGTAGATGGCCACGTCCGACGGCTTCACCCAGAAGTAGCGCACGCCCACTTCGGGATTCTCAAAAATCAGCTTGCGGTTGTTTTCTTTAATGGAAGGGCAGGGGAAGCCTGCTTTTTCAAACATGGCGTAGACCCGCTCGCCCAGTCTTCCCTTGGGCAGGGCAACATTCAGCATATTCATCCATTGCCCCTCACTTTCTCAGATCCATAATTTCGCGGTAGGTCATCTTTTCGGGAACGGCGGGCTGTGCCGCTGCCCGTTTTCCCTGACGGATCAGGGAATCTACCGTTTCAGCGATCTCTGCGGCCGGTGTGGTATCACCGTACAGAATCAGCGTATCCACGTCGTAGTCGGCGGTGGCTTTGGAGAGATCCTTCAGAAGATCCAGATACACCGCAAATCCGATGGCGCCGGCTCTCCGGCCCATACGGCGCATCAGCCGATCGTACTGTCCGCCCGAGAGGATCGCCGTGGGGATGCCCCGTACAAATCCCTTGAACACGATACCGTTATAATAGTTCATATCCTGCACCACGGAGAAATCCAGACGGATCCGTGCGTCCGTGCGTACGGAGAGGATATCCCGCAGCTGCTGCCTTTCCGCTTTCGCCACGTCGGCGGGGAGAAGCTCGTCCAGCTTCGCCATTACGGACGCGGGCTCGCCGTAGGCGGCGATCAGTCCCCGCAGAATACGCTCCCCGTCGGGGGTAACGGATTCACTCTTGCAGATCTCGCTGACACCGTGGGGGTTCTTTTCCCCGATGCAGCGGAGCAGGCCCGTGCGTCCCTCGGGGGATACCTTCAGGGAATCCAGCACGGCGGAAACGATGCCCAAATGAGATACGTCCAGTACAAACTCCTCGGATACGGCGCAAAGGCTCTGGGCGGCCAGGGACAACACCTCGCACAGACAGTAGGTGTCGATCTGCCCGATGCACTCCAGACCGGTCTGCATGATCTCCTTATAGGAGCCGTTTTCGTCGGAAACACGGTACACGTTTTCGTTGTAGCACAGCTTCTGTACCCCGTACGTGACGTCCTTGTTGTTTTTGATGATGGAGAGGGTCACGTCCGGCTTCAATGCCATCAGCTTGCCGCTTTTGTCGGTGAAGGTGATCACGCTGTCCGACACGAGAAAATCCTTGTTGCGGACGTAGAGATCGTACTCCTCAAACTTGCTCATCTTATAGGGCGTGTAGCCGTAGGAGCGGTACAGCGACCGCAGACGGTACACAGCTTTTTCATCGTTTTGCAGTATGGTTTCAGCGATGTTCATTTGGGAATCCTTTCGGGAATGTGGGAATCAGAAATCCGTTTCGTTCAGTCGGCCGAGAACGGTTTTGTAGCCGTCACTGCCGTAATTCAGGCATTTGCTTACCCGGCAGATGGTGGCGGTGCTGGCGCCGGTGGCCTTTGATATTTCCTGATAATTTTTACCTGTGCCAAGCATTTCAGCCACTTCCAGCCGCTGGGACAGATCCTGCAATTCGCGGATGGTGCACAGATCCTCGAAGAATGCGGAGCATTCCTCCTCGGTTTTCAGAAGAAGTACAGCCTTAAACAGCCGTTTCATTGTGTCGGTATGATGGGGACTCATAACGTACCTGCCTATCATTGTTTTAATTGTTTAGTATTTTACCACGCTAAAGCGATGAAGTCAATACGAAAACGGAAATTTCCGGATATTTTATCACGGATTCTTGAAATTTTACTTATAATATGATATAAATGAGTGGGGAATGTTGTCCGTTCCCCGAATCCGGCCGAATGGAGAAATCCTATGAAAATCAAAACGAAGAAACTGAGTTGGGCCCAGGTGCAGAACTTGCCCCGCCCGAAACATAAAAAGCCCACCCGCCCCCACTGGCTTTTCCGCACCGTGGTGCGGGTAGCGTCCATTCCCGATTTGCTCTTCACCCACTTCCGCTGTGAGCGGGTGCGTATGGAGGCGGCGGGGAACGGTCCCTGGCTCATTCTGATGAATCATTCCAGCTTTATCGATCTGGAGATTGCCTCCAAGCTGCTGTATCCCAAACCCTACAACATCGTCTGTACTTCCGACGGTCTGGTGGGCAAGGAGTGGCTGATGCGGCAGATCGGCTGTATCCCCACTCAGAAATTCGTGCCCGATCTGATGCTGATCCGGGACATGCTCCACGCCGTGCGGGAAAAGAAGAACAGCGTGCTCATGTATCCCGAGGCCAGCTATTCCTTTGACGGATGCGCCACCCCGCTGCCCCGGCAGTTGGGCCAGCTTCTCAAGAAACTGGACGTGCCCGTGGTGATGATCCGTACCTACGGCGCCTTCGCACGGGATCCGCTGTATAACGGTCTGCAGAAGCGAAAGGTGAAGGTTTCCGCCAGGATGGAGTGCATCCTTACCCGTGAGGAGATCGCCGAAAAATCCGTGACCGAGCTGGATCAGGTGCTGGACGATGCCTTTACCTTTGACAATTTCGCCTGGCAGAAGGAAAATAACGTGCGGATCGACGCGCCTTTTCGCGCGGACGGGCTGAACCGCATACTGTATAAATGTGCCCACTGCGGGGCCGAGGATATGGTGGGTGAGGGTGTCACCCTTACTTGCCGTAAGTGCGGCAAGGTGTGGGAGCTGGACGAATACGGCTCTCTCGCCGCAAAAGAGGGCGAGACGGAGTTTGCCCACGTTCCCGATTGGTACAATTGGGAGAGAGAACAGGTCCGCCAGTCGATTCTGGACGGCACCTACCGGCTGGAGGCCGACGTGGACATCGGCGTAATGGTGGACTTTAAGGCCATCTATATGGTGGGCGAGGGCCATCTCACCCACGACGAAAACGGATTCACCCTGACGGGATGTGACGGGGAGTTGTTCTACACCCAAAGCCCCAAGGCATCCTACGGCTTGTATTCCGATTATTTCTGGTACGAGATCGGTGACGTGATTTGTATCGGCGACCGAAAGTGCCTGTATTACTGCTTCCCCAAGGGAGTCGGCGACGTGGTGGCCAAGACCCGCCAGGCGGCGGAGGAGATGTACAAGATCTGCCGTGAGCGCACGTAAGGAGGATACCCATACGAATACCGTACACGTTTTTGCACCCGATTATTTTTCCCGCTTTCGCTGCAAATGCGGTGATTGCCGTTCCGTTTGCTGCCACGGCTGGCGGATCACCTTGTCCCGGGCGGAGTATTTCCGCCTGCTTGGCATCGAATGCTCGCCGGAACTGCGGCGGCGGATCGATACCGCTTTCTATATTTCCGAGAATCCCACCGAGGAGGAGTACGCCTACATTTCCCCCTCCGCCGACGGCAACTGCCATATGCTGGACGCCGACGGATGGTGTATGCTCCACCGGGAGTGCGGTGAGGGCGTCCAGCCGGCGGTGTGCCGACTGTATCCCCGTGCCATCCGGCCGGGCAATCCTGCCGAGGCGGTCTGTTCCGGCAGCTGCGAGAAGACTATTGAGATGTTGATGGAGGAACCCTATCCGCTTCCCTTTACGGTGACGGAATTGCAGACGAAGTCGGTTCCCCCCGCCGGGGCGGATCCGGAGCAGTTCCAGCTGCGCCGCCGCTGTGTGGAGGTGTGGCAGTCCCCGGGGGATACACGCACCCGCTTCCGCGCACTGGCCGATCTTCTCGGCGTGTCCGGGGACGGATTTTCCGTGAATTCTACGGAAGAGTTTCTCGCCTACGCACGGGATCTTCTGGAGTTCTTCGCCCGGGGGGATATTACCCTGTGCGATATTACCGAGGAAGCCCTGGAGCGGTTTTCCATGACCGACGGAGTCACACAAGAGTCGGTTGCGGCGTTCACCCGGGCGGAGGCGCAGTTGAAGGCCGCCTTGCCCGATCTGGAGAACTACTACGGCAACATAATGTCTAATCATATGTTTTACGCATCCTTCCCCTACGCAACGGAGGAAGGCAACTTTTCCGACGCGTACCGCGCCTTGGCGGCGGTGTACGTAATTTTGCGGTTTTTGTGCACCTGCGCCGCATCCCGTGACAGGGTGCGGGACGCTTTCGCGGATATTGCCGCCACCGCTATGCGGTATATGGAACATACGGATTTTTACTCCATCTCCCGCACGGTCCACGCGGCACTGGGACGGAGGTAATATTATGTCGGAATTTCTTCTGATACTGGAAATCATCGGCACGGTGGCCTTTGCGGTGTCCGGTGCCATGACGGGCCTTGCCAAGAAAATGGATATCTTCGGCGTGGCGATTCTTGGTTTGACCACCGCCGTGGGCGGCGGTGTGATCCGAGACCTGATTTTGGGGCTGACCCCGCCCGCCATGTTTACCAATCCCATCTATGCGGCGGTGGCCGCCGTGGTTTCGGTGATCGCGTTTTTGCCCGCAGTACGGCGATGGCTCACTGCCTACGGCCGGGTGCGGGATGTTCTGATGCTGGTGATGGACTCCCTGGGACTGGGTGTGTTCACCGTGGTGGGCATCCAGCGTGCCTATACGGCTACGGATCATCGGGGACTGTTCCTGCTTGTGTTCGTGGGTGTGGTGAGCGGCGTGGGCGGAGGCCTTCTGCGGGACGTGATGGCGGGCAATACGCCCTACATCTTCGTCAAGCACGTGTATGCCAGCGCATCGATCATCGGAGCGATCCTCTGTGCCGCTTTGTGGGGAGCCTTGGGCGCCACGGCGGCCATGATCCTGGGCGCATCCGTAATCCTTACGATCCGCCTGCTGGCGGCACACTATCATTGGAGCCTGCCGCGGGCGTAAAAGCCGATTCTCTCCATATAACAAAGTTCCCGCAAATCTTTATCGGATCTGCGGGAGCTTTTTTGTATTGATTATACGTAACTGAAAAGGCAGTGCCGGCTGTGCTTGTCAAGATCATCAAAGCAGGGAATCTCGTACCGGTTATCGTTGGAATCCCGGAAGACGATCCGTCCTGTGCCGTGGAGGTTTTTGATATCACTGTGCCGGTTCCGGATGCGGAAGGAGATCTCACCCCGGTCGGAGAGCACCTTGAATTCCAGAACACCGAATTTGTCGTGGACCTCAAGAATCCGGGCGATCTTCGGGATCATATAGTATTCGCGGAAGCAATCCTCCAGAACCTGGCGGGAGGCTTCGTCCAGATCCGACAGATTGCGGATAAGGGCGATTTCCTTTTCTTTATCGTTCAGAAGGGATATGTAATGCTCTGTGTCCGTAACGGGGAAAAGACGGCGGGGCTCCAGATTCTCAATGACGGTTCCGTCGTGGAAAACGAGATGGACGAGATACAGATCCGAGCGCTCGACGCGCCCCTTTTCGGAATCGAAATAAATTCTTTCACTCATTACTCAAATCTCTCCTTTTCCTTGTCTTCCTTTACCTTATCGGACATGGTTTGTATCTGCACGAGTCGGTAATACTTGCCCTTCATAGCCATCAGCTCCTCGGGGGTGCCACATTCGATGATGGAGCCGTTGTCGACTACGACGATCTTGTTTGCCTTGGAAAGGGTGGACAGACGGTGGGCGATCATAATGGTGGTACGTCCGCTGATCAGACGCTCGATGGCTTCCTGGATGAGATGCTCGGTTTCGGAGTCCACCGAGGCGGTCGCCTCGTCGAACACAAGGATCGAGGGATTTTTGAGCACCGCGCGGGCGATGGAGATGCGCTGACGCTCACCGCCGGAAAGGCCTACGCCGCGCTCACCCAGTACGGAATCGTATCCGTCGGGCTGACGGACGATGAACTGATGGGCGTTTGCAATATCCGCGGCGGCAATGACCTGATCCACGCCGTATCGCTTGTCCCCGTAGGCGATGTTATTAAAGATGGTGTCGTGGAACATCATCGGTTCCTGCTGTACGAAGCCGATGGAGGATCGGAAGAATTCCATGTCGATCTTGCGGATGTCCACGTCGTCCAGAAGGATCTTTCCTTCGTAGTGATCGTAATACCGGAGGAACAGATTAACGAGGGTGGATTTTCCCGAGCCCGTGGTACCCACGATACCTACGATATCGCCGGGCTCAATGACGAGGTTGATGTTTTTCAGCACCTTTTTCGTGCGGTCAAAGGAGAAGGACACGTTTCTGAACTCGATCTTTCCCTTGACCTCGTCAAGAACGTTCCCCTTGCCGAAATCGTGTTCTGCCTCAGCGTCGAGAATATCGAAGATCCGCTCCGCGGAGGAGAGTGCGTTCTGATAGGAGTCGTTCAGATTGGCGAAGAAGTTCACAGGCTCGTAGAACATGGAGGCGTAGGAAATGAAGGATACCAGCATACCGGCGGTGATGTCACCGACGGAGGCGCCGCTGGCGCCGAGCACGGCCAATCCGCCCAGCATCCAGATGACCACGGAGCCGAATCCCACAAAGGTGTTGACGATGGCGGGGTAGGCGTTGAGGATCTTGCCCGCCTTGATGTCGGTTTCGTACCATTCCTTGGTCTTTTCCTCAAACATTTCCGTGGCGTTCTTTTCGTTGGTGAAGGATTTGATGACACGGATGCCCGGGATCGTATCGGTCAGTACGCCGGAAACCGCCGCCGAGCGACGCCAGATGCGGCGATAGAAGGGGGCGATCTTAATGGAAAAGATTCGTGCGCCGATGGCAACGATGGGAACGGGAATAAGAGAGTATATGGTCAGCCGCCAGTTCATGATCAGCATAATTACGATAATGCCCACCATCTTGAAGAACTGAACGACCACCTCCTGGGTGATGCGGAGCATAAAGGCCTGCAAAGTAGCGCTGTCGCCGGAGATACGGTTGATAACCGATCCGGTGGAGGTCTTGTCGTAGAATCGCATGGGGAGGTGCTGGGCGTGCTCGTACACGTCATCGCGCAGATCCTTTACGATGCGGTCGCCGGCCTTACGGAGGTAATAGCCCCGTACGGCACCCAGGCCGTGACGGATGACCAGTATGGCGGCTTGGGCGATGCCGATGGCGATCAGTGCACGGACAGCCGACATGCCGAAGCTGCCGAACAACTCAATTTGGGACGTATGATTGTTCCCGGTGACGAGAATATCGTCAACGAGAGTTTTCGTCAGATAGGGAGGAACCAGTGCCAGCGCGGTGGTCAGAATGGATATGATCACCGAGAAGACGAGGATTCCGATCTCCGGCTTCATATACTTGGCCAGACGGGTGATGATTTTGCGCTTGCTTTCGCAGTTGATGCAGCGGACACCCGGGGCGGAGAGGGTTCGTCCGCACTTGGGGCAGACCGACAGCTGCTTTTCGTAGGTGGCCTCAATCCCGGAGAATGCTTCCTCAACGGGTGTACCGCCCTTGACGGTACGGACGAAATGGGCGGCGGCATCGCAAAGAGCCGCAACTGAGAAGGTGTAGCGGAAAACGTCCACGGTCTTGCCGTCGATCTTCGCGCGCATGATGCCGTTGCCGTACATACGCTTGTTGAACAGAGTTTCCACCTGGGAGATCAGATAGACCTCACCCCGGCATCCCGTGGAAAAATCGTAAGTGAAGAAGCTGGTTGCCGTAACCGCCAGCGCCGTCTGGGCGTAGTGTGCCTTGTCCGAAAGATCACCGACTACGGCGAAAAGTATCGGATCTTCCTGGGAAGTATGGCTTCTGAGCTCGGAGAGCTGCTCTTGCGGGAGCTGCTTGTTGATCAGTATTTCCATAGTATCCTCCTTGGTATTGATATAGGGATTGCCACGGGAGTTGCCTAATTTTACAATGATTTGAGCCGGATGTCAACCCCTAAAATGGCAATTTTTGCACAATTTTCTTTTATTTTTGCACCGCACACTTGTTGCTTTTCGACAAATTTCGCTGTCCGCGTTTAGGAATCCATCCAAAGGCCGGCAAATGCAGGAAAAAGCGAAACACAGTAAAATACCGCCGAGGGTATCCCGTACGGGAACCCTCGGCGGTGGTTGTTTTTTAGTCTTCTGTCAGCGGGGTTCCGAACAGGTCATTCAGCTCCTGCTGGGTGAATTCCAGATTCAGATCCGCTGCGGCGGTGAGAAAATCTTCTCTTTGTACGTCAAAATGACGGATGATGGCCTGTGCTGCGTCACCGTCGTAGTTTGCCTTGAGCAGCCAGTTGTCCAGCCTTTCCGTACCGATCACGGCTCGGAGGACGGTAACGGCCGCCGGCTCTGTCTGCGCGTTCATCGTAAACTTGGTATCGGCGGCGAAGGTGTCGGCGGAGGTGGCGGCAGCTGCGGGAGCATTGTCCTCGCGGCTCATGTGCTCCGGTGCCGCGGCATGCTCGGAGGGCGGAACGGCTTCCGCTTCCGGTGCGTCCTCGGCGGGAGCAGCGGTAGTTGTAAGACCGTACGCGGGTACGTCCCCGTTATCGGCGTCGCCCACGGAGGGGTTCTCGTACAGGGCATCACCGGGGTTCTCCTCGATACTGTCGTACAGTACCGAATCCCGCGCGAACGGGGCCTCGCCCACGTTCTTCTCCTGACGGATCATCGTCGGCACAATAATGGCGGCCATGGGCACGATCACGAGGGCGGCCACGGCGGCGCTGCCGAAGCGCAAAAGACGGTGGCGGAAGGCGGCGCGCCGTCTTTGTGCACGGATCTCTTCCATCACCCGGGAGGTAAAACCGACGGGCACGTCGGCGGCCAGGGCCGCTGTCAGTTCCCGGATGTGGGCATCCGTTATATCGTTTTCATTTACCGGGGCAGAATTATTCTGTAATTCCGCATCAAAATTCGTATTCATCATATCCCCACTTGGAAATTTATCTTTTTCACTGTATTGGACGGCGGTTATGTAAAAAGGTTCCGCTCGATCAAAAATTTTTTTACATTTCCCCGTGCCCGGTTGATACGGCTCTTCACCGTACCCATTTCCAATCCCAGCGTACCGGCGATTTCCGCGTAGGAAAGCCCGGTGATATCCCGCATGGTGATGATCATTTTCTGATCCTCCGGAAGGGAATCGATGGCCTCTCTGACGGCTTCGATCTCCGTTTGGCGAGTCAGTTCTTCTTCCGGCATGGCGGTTACGTCCGTGTCGGGAATGTCCAGAACCTTGGAGTCCTCGTCCTCCTGCACGGTGAGGGAGAGTACCCGATGCCGCTTGGCGGAGCGGGCGTGATCACAGCAGCAGTTCAGCGCAATGCGGCACAGCCAGGTGCTCAGCGCGCAATCCCCACGGAAGGAGCCGATGGATCGCCAGGCCTTGAGAAACGTATCCTGGGAGATATCCGCCGCATCCTCGGGAGAGGATACAGATCGCAGAGCCACGTTGTAGACCAGACGGCTGTACCGATCCACAATGACGGAGAACGCGTCGTCGTTTCCTGCGGCGGCCTGTCTGGCCAGGGACAGATCTTCAATACACGCCTGTTTTCTTTCCTCCGGCGTTTTTGTGATCATACGCATCCTCCTTTCCTGCGATGTTTTTCCTATCTATTTTATAAACGAAAGAAATTGCAAAATATTACAGGGGCAGAAAATTTATTTTATTCTCCCAAAGAATGGGCGAGAATTTCCTCGATCTCCGTAAGGGATTCCGCCTGGTGGATCCGTCCCCGCATGGCGGCGGCTCCCCGCACGCCCGTGAGAAAATGGGCCACACGGCCCCGGCATTCTCTGGCGGCGGCGCTGTCTCCGTGCTCCCCTACGATGTCCCGGGCGAGAATCATAGCCTCCCGGCGCCTGTCTGCCTCTGTGGGCGGCGTAAACGTTTCCCCCGCCAACTCGGCCCGGATCCGGGCAAACACCCAGGGGTTGCCGAGAGCGGCACGGCCGATGGCCACGCCGTCACAGCCCGTGCGGGCAATCATTTCACGACAGGATTCCCCGTCGCACACGTCTCCGTTTCCGATCACGGGAACGTGGGCAGGCAAAGCGTCCCGGACAGCGGCAATGATTTCCAAATCTACGCCGGGGCGATACATCTGCTCTCTGGTCCGTCCGTGAACGCACACGGCGGCGGCACCGGCCGACACCGCGGCAAGGGCGATCTGAACCGCGTTTTTGCGGGAGGCATCCCATCCCGCGCGGATTTTTACCGTCACGGGAGTGTGATATTTATCGGCGGCACGCACCGCCGAAAGTGTCAATTCCCGCACCGTATCCGGGGAGCGCATGAGAGCGCTTCCGTCCCCGCCGGTGACGATCTTCTTCACAGGGCAGCCCATATTGATATCGATGGCGGCAGGAGCGATACGGGAGCGGCTGCCCGCATATTCCCCCGATGCCATCATGGTAACCGCCCGGGCCATCTGCTCGGGATCGTGGCCGAAGAGCTGGATGGCGCAGGGCGCATCCTCCTCGGTGAGGTAGGCCAGATCGGCGGTTTTGAGATCCCCGTAGCAAAGGGCGGCGGCGGATACCATCTCCGTGACGGTGTATTCCGCCCCAAATCGGCGGCACTGACGCCGCATAGCCAGATCGGTGAAGCCGGCCATGGGCGCAAGACATAGTCCGTATGGTATTTCTGTGTTTCCGATGCGCATGGCAGCCTCCTTGTCCGTGTTGTTTACAGTATAAACCCCAATTGTGTCGATTTTGCGAACAAAATGAGGAATTAGGAAATTTTAAGAAATCAGTGGATCCCCGCGATGTCCCGCACGATCTCTCCGGCGATGAGGAGTCCCGCCGTGGCGGGTACGAAGGAGATGCTGGCAGGGATGCTCCGACGGGATGATTCCCCCTCGGGAAGAAGGGGGGAGGGACGGGGCTCCTCCTTGGAGTAGAGCACCTTTACGTGGGTGATGCCCCGGTTCTTCAAT
>JBGVKV010000125.1:0-36355 GCA_045123975.1 Eubacteriales bacterium
GCAAAATTGGCAAACATATGAACGATCCAGGAGGGATAGATGCTTTCGCACTTCTCATTGAGATAATTGAAAATGCACCCGCCGATGAAAAGCCCCGCCATACTCAAAATATAGATCCAGATACTAAACCATCCGCCCGTCATCCCCACGTGATACAAAGCAAAGGCAGCGGCGCTGAACAGGTAGGCGAACACTCTGCTTTTTTCTTTCTTCAGGGTAAGAAAGGCATACCCGCGGAAGAAGAACTCCTCAAGAAGCGAATTGACAAAGGAGATATACAGCGCAACGTACAGAAAATTCTCTGCCGTCACGCCTATGCCCGCCGTCAGGGAATCTCTGATACCGGACAGATCGATGTAATCGCCCAGCAGAAAATAGGCACCCAGCACCACGGCAAATACACCCACGCCCAGCAAAAGGGCCATCAGCACGTCCCGCAGCCGGAAAGAAAACAGTTTTTTGAGATCGGTGCCCTTCCCTTTGTACAGCACGAAATAAAGCATGGGCAACAAAAGAAACAAAACGATCTTTATAAGGGATTTATACAAATACGGCGGCTGCAGAACCCCGTCCACAACACACATCAGCAGTGTGGAAAACACAACGGACAAGACCGCATAGGTCTTTGCTTTCATACATTCACCCCGCAATTTTCAGATTGTGAAACACTCACCACACAAAGGGGATCAGTCGGTATTTGACCTTTCCTTTGTACTCTTTGTACCCCGGCAATTCCGCCTCCAAGAACTCTTCCTCGTGGCGAATCCGCTTGGCGATGATAAAGGGATAGGCAAGGAAGATCACGAAGGAGAATAGCGAACCGAGCACCAGAGGCATAGAGAGAAACAGAAGCACCGTAGCGCTGTACATGGGATGGCGGACGATGCCGTACAGGCCCGTGTCGATGACTTTTTGATTTTCCTGCACCTCGATGGTGCGGGACAGATAGGTGTTCTCCCGCAAAACCTCCGCGTACACAAGATAGGCAAGCAGAAACACGGCGGCTCCCGCCAGGGAAACGGCCCCCGGCAACGGCAGCCAGCCGAAGCGGAAATCCAAGCCCGCCACAACGAATCCGAGGAGGAACATGAGCCCGCTGAGCTTTACCACCAAACCTTGCTCCATCTGCTTTTCCTTAGCGTTCAATCGGGATTTGAGAAGGCCGGGATTTTTGCACATCATCACGATACCGGCGAAAAACATGGGCACGAACAAGATGCCCATAAGAAGCCATCCTCCGGGGAAAGCCAAGGTGCCTGACGGCAAGAACACCAACAGTCCCACCAGCACTACGCCCAGCATGAATTTTGCCATGGCCTGCACAAACAGTTTTACAGTCATAATCCGTCCTCCTTGGGTGGAATATTCTATCTACAGTATACCACAACCCGGCGAGGGCGTAAATAGATACGGGGGATTTCAGGGGGCCAAAAAAACAGCACCCACAAATGTGGGTGCCGGTTGGATGGATGACAAACACCTCCGATATTGCTTTTGCTTTGTCGCCTTCATTGACTGTGCTTTTTCTTGCAGCAAAACAAAATGCTATAGGCACAAGCATATCAAGATGTTAGATGTTTTGAGCCTGTGCACAACCGCCATTGATAGCAGATGTATCATTTATCGGAAATACATCTAATCCAGGAATATTGCTTAATCTTGTAAAATACTTGATTAGGAATAACCAATGACAAAAAAGGCGGTTGAGGGTGTACCCCTTAACCGCTATTTTTTGTGTTTATTCTAACGTTATCGTTAAATTTTCTGTTTCTAATACTTTTTCAGACCAATTTTCATCGTAAAGTTTTATTTTTAATTCAAGCGTTTTTATCTCATCTATGCTCTGTATGCTTGTATTTCCATATCCAACAACAAATGCACCTGTTGCCATTTTGTTCGGAGCAATTTTGACGGGCATGCCCGATCCGAGAAAAACAGCCTCATTGTTAGCATATCCGTCTGATGGAGCAACAATAACGGTTTTATCAGAATTGTTCTCTATTCTCAAATACAGGTTATATGAGGTTACTCCTGCTTTGGGATCTTTGAAGTCAACAAATGTAATCTTGAAATTATCATCGGAATAAAGTAGTTTTTCCTGTTTCTGTGTTTCATCAAGCTTTACATCTTCATTCAATGATACATTTTCACTTGATGACTCATTTTTTGTGCTGTTCTCGTCAAGATTATTCCCATAAAACCGAGCAATCAAAAGAACAACCAAAACCACAAGAAGCACTTTAATAGTATTTTTCATTTTCCTCTCTCCAGTTTCTACTTAAAATAAAAAGTGCGGCCACCGAAGCAACCGCACAAAAACGCAAACTCCGATAGTCGCCAAACTAACCTTACGTGAAATTGGGTGCAAGCACACGATATCATCATAAAATGGAATTTGCATTTTATCAAATTCACAGATGATAATAGTATGCGTAAAAAAAGTCCAACCATCCCTATAAACAAAGATAGTACACCCTTATTTCACATTATTAAGTTAGTTTGGCAATTACAGTATACCACAGTACAGAAAAGAAATCAATGGGACAATAAAAAACCACCGAGTAAAAACGGTGGTTTTTCGTACATTAGACAAACTGTTTCTCGAGCATACGGCCAGTGTTGTTCGCACCGCCGATATGCCGTATGCAATCAGCGCTTGGTGAACTGTGAGGGCGTAAAGAAAACAGTCCGGTGGACTGTTTTTAGCCCGAACGACAAAGCTATGCTTTGGCGGCCTCGGTTACGAGGCGGGATAAGAAAACGGCACCCACTGCGGATGCAATGGATGCCGGATAACACTTTTGTGGGTGTTGTTTTCTTATCTCTTGGAGAACTGAGGAGCACGACGTGCGGCCTTGAGACCGTACTTCTTTCTCTCCTTCATTCTGGGGTCACGCATCAGGAAGCCGGCCTTCTTCAGAGGAGCACGGAAGGTCTCGTCTGCAAGGAGAAGGGCACGGGCAACGCCGTGACGGATAGCACCTGCCTGGCCGGACATACCGCCGCCGTTTACGTTGGCAACGATGTCAAACTTGCCCATGGTGCCGGTAACCTCGAACGGCTGGTTGATGATCAGCTTCAAGGTCTCCAGACCGAAGTACTGATCGATATCCTTACCGTTGATGGTGATGGAACCGGAACCGGGATATACGCGTACACGCGCAACGGAGCTCTTTCTTCTGCCCGTACCGTAAAAATAGGGCTTAGCACTTGTATACATCTTTATACTCGTCCTTTCTTACTTTACTTCATACGGGGTGGGATTCTGAGCCTGCTGCTTGTGCTCGGAACCTGCGTATACCTTAAGACGGGTGATAGCCTTATCACCGATGGAGTTGTGAGGCAGCATACCCTTAACAGCGTACTGCATTGCCAACTCGGGCTTGGTTGCCATCAAGGTCTTGTACTGAACCTTCTTCAGGCCACCGATGTAGCCGGAGTGATGGTAGTGATACTTGTTCTGCAGCTTGTTGCCGGTCAGAACAGCCTTATCTGCGTTGATGATGATAACGAATTCACCGCAGTCAACGTGGGGGGTGAACTCAGGACGGTGCTTGCCGCGCAGAATATTGGCAGCCGCGACCGCAGTCTTACCCAGCGGCTTGCCTGCCGCGTCGAGTACGTACCACTTGCGCTCAACGGTTTCTTTCTTTGCCATAAAAGTGGACATAGCGTTCCTCCGAAAATTGTATTGTTATTTTTTCAGCATGCATGATTATAGCACTTTCACCCACCGGTGTCAATACCTTTTTTCGATTTTTTCAAACTTTTTTCATTTACACCATGCGTTTCTTTCATTTTCTTCGATTTTCTCGTTTTTTCATGCATTTTGCATCTCCCGGCACCCTTGACTTTTTTTCGTGTCCGTTGTACAATACTCATATCGGAATCTAATTAAAGGATATATTTATATATGGTAGATTTGCTTGCTTTGCAGAAGTACTTTATCCTCTCCCATCTCCGCGAGGGTGATGTGGCGGTGGATTTCACTATGGGCAACGGCCACGACACCGCGTTCCTCTCCAAAACCGTGGGGCCTACAGGCCGTGTCACCGCCTTTGACATCCAACCCCAGGCGCTGATCAGCACGGAAGCCACCCTGAAAGCGGAGGGCTGCCCCGAGAATTACCGTTTGATCTGCGCCTCGCACCACCGTGCGCCGGAGTTTATAAACGAACCCATTAAGGCGGGAATGTTCAATCTGGGATACATGCCGGGCAGCGGCAACAAATCCCTGACCACCATGCGGGAAACCACCCTGCCCGCCGTGGAAAACGCGGTAGGCATGCTGGGTAAGGACGCCATCCTTCTGGTAGCCGTATACCCCGGTCATCCCGAGGGTGCGGCGGAAGGGGAGGAGTTGACCAAGTACTTCTCTACCCTCTCCCGCTACAAAATGACGGTGGCCAAGTTCAAGCTTCTGAACTCCCCCACCTCTCCCTTTTTCATGATCTGCGAAACGAAGTAAGGAGCATCCGTTATGAATAACAATCCGCAGCAGCCCCGCCGTCCGCAAGCCGGAAATCAGAGACCCGCGGCACAACAGCAGCCCACCGCATCCCCGCGGCGTGTACAGAGGGACGCCACTCAGGATTATGCTCGCCGCAAAGCGGCATACGAAAGACAACTGGCAGAAAAACGCCGCCGCGAAGCCCAGCGGAAGCGCAATATCAAAATCTTCTGGGGACGGGTTCTGGTATTTTTGGTAATCCTTGTTCTGCTGGCCGCCGTGGCCTGCGTGGGATTTGCTCTGTATTTCAATCACAGCGATCCGCCACCGGAGCCTACCACCGTCCGCTATACCTACAACGGAGCGGATTCTGTCACGCTGGAAGAAGACAAGGCCTATCGGGACGGCATTCTCTACTTGGATTTCAGTGATCTGGCCTCCCGCTTCGGCATGGTTGCCGTAGGCGGCGCTGAGGAAATGCGTTTCGTTATCCCCACACCGGCGGAGCCCGGCACCACGGACAGCGACGGAACCGGACTGGAGGAGGACGTAATTTTCCGTGAGGGAAGCGATCTGGCCACCGTCAACGGACAGGACGTTCGTCTTACAGGGCCTGCCGTTCTCGACGGAGAGCATTATCTGATTCCCGCCGGATTTATTACGGAATATATGCAGGGCATTGCCCTCTCCCGCATAGACAAGGAGGTATCCATCGCCCGCACCTATACGGAGGACGTGGCCAACGAGATCGCCTTCACCCTGAAGCGGCCCGCGGCCGTAGAACCTCTGCCGGAGGACACGGAGGTGGGCGAGATCGATCCCGATGCCGTCATTCCCTCCACCAACGTACCCGGTCCCACGGAGGAGGATCTCTCTGTTACGTTCCTTACCGATCTGTCCGCTTATGAGGAATATATGAATCCCGCCGATCGGGACGGATATCTGATTCTGGTAAACAACAGCAACACCATCGATGAGACCTATCTGCCCACCGATCTGACGGATCTGGCAGACACCCGCAAGGACGGACGCAACGTACAGAAGATGCGTCTGGCCGCCGCCAAATCCCTGGAAGCACTGTACATCGAGATGCGGGCGGCGGGCTACAAGGACGTGTCCGTGACCAGCGCATACCGCTCCTACTCCTATCAGAGTTCTCTGTTCAACACCTACACCGCCAACGAGATGAAAAAGAATCCTTCTTTGACCCTGGCACAGGCCCAGGCCATCACCGCCACCTATTCCGCCCGCCCCGGCACCAGCGAGCACCAGACCGGACTCTGCTGCGATATGCACAATCTGGGCGCCGCCGACGTGGCATTTGCCAAGAAGGAGGCTTACTCCTGGCTTAAGGAAAACGCATGGAAGTTTGGCTTCATCCTCCGCTTCCCCGAGGGGAAGGAGGATATCACCGGCATCTCCTTTGAGCCCTGGCATTACCGCTTTGTGGGCCGTTACCACGCCAAAGCTATCTACGATTCCGGCTTGTGTCTGGAGGAATACCTGAATCGGACGGAAGACTGAATATGAAACGATGCTGCCGCGCCCTGCGGCAGCATTTTTTCACCCAAAATACGGGCGATACCGCCCATATTTTCGCATCCTTTCGTTGACACACAACTAAAGGCGTGCTATAATAAACTGTATTACTATGATATAAAATATCCTATATAGAAAAGCAAAGGAGTTCTTTCCATGCAGTGGACATCTCTGAACGATCTGAGAGAAAAATACCTCTCGTTTTTTGAATCCAAGGGACATTTGCGCCTGCCCAGCTACCCGCTGATTCCCCAGGGTGACAAATCCCTCCTTCTGATCAACTCCGGTATGGCACCGATGAAGAAGTTCTTCACCGGCGAGGTTACCCCTCCCCGCAATCGCGTAACTACCTGCCAGAAGTGCATCCGTACGCCTGACCTGGAGCGCGTAGGTCATACCGCACGCCACGGCACCTATTTCGAGATGCTGGGCAACTTCTCCTTCGGCGATTATTTCAAGAAGGAAGCCATCGCTTGGGCGTGGGAATTCCTCACCTCCCCCGAATGGCTGGGTATCCCCGGCGAGCTTCTGTGGCCCTCCGTTTACGAGAAGGACGACGAAACCTACGAGATCTGGAACAAAGAAATCGGCATTCCCGAAGAACGCCTGACCAAGCTGGGTAAGGCAGACAACTTCTGGGAGCACGGCACCGGCCCCTGCGGCCCCTGCACCGAGATCTATTTCGACCGCGGCATCAAGTATGGCTGCGGCAAGCCCGACTGCCGTCCCGGCTGTGACTGCGACCGTTTCATGGAGATCTGGAACAACGTATTCTCCCAGTTCAACAACGACGGCCAGGGCAACTACACCGAGCTGGCTCAGAAAAACATCGACACCGGTATGGGTCTGGACCGTCTGGCCTGCGTAATGCAGGGCGTGGACAACATGTTTGAGGTGGACACCACCCGCAAGATCCTGGACAAGGTGGTTGAGATCGCCGGCAAGTCCTACGGCGCGGATGCCGCCAATGACGTTTCCATCCGCGTGGTTACCGACCACGTCCGTTCCGCTACCTTTATGATCTGCGACGGCGTTATCCCCTCCAACGAGGGCCGCGGATACGTGCTTCGCCGTATCCTCCGCCGTGCGTGCCGCCACGGAAAGCTGCTGGGTATCAACCGCACCTTCCTGACGGAGATCTGCGATATCGTGATCGAGCAGAACATCGGCGCTTATCCCGAGCTGGGCGAAAAGAAGGATTACATCAAGCGCGTAATCCTGATGGAAGAGGAGCGCTTCGACGCCACCATTGACGCCGGTCTGGCCATCCTTTCCAACCTGATCAAGAAAGCCCTCACGGAAAATCACACCATGATCAACGGTGAGGACGTCTTCAAGCTGTACGACACCTTCGGCTTCCCCATCGATCTCACCCGTGAGATCGCCGCGGAGAATCATCTGGAGCTGGACGAGGAAGCCTTCAACGCCCTGATGAACGATCAGAAGGTTCGCGCAAGAAAGGCCCGCGCCAACATCAGCGGCTGGAGCGAATCCTCCAAGACGCTCCTGGCAGCTCTGCCCCAGACCGAGTTTGTGGGCTACACTGAGGAATCCTGCGAGGCCAAGATTCTCGCTATCCTGTCCGAAGATGAGGACGTGGAAACCGTCAGCGAAGGCGATTTCACTCTTGTCCTGGACAAGACTCCCTTCTACGGCGAGGCCGGCGGTCAGGTAGGCGACACCGGTACCATCCGTACCGAAAACGCCATTGCCCAGGTTCTGGACACCCACAAGTCCGAGGGCATCTACATTCACATCTGCCGTCTGGTAAGCGGTATCTTCCACAAGGACGACGCCGTGATTGCCGAGGTTGACTCCATGCGCCGTGCGGCTATCCGCCGCAATCACACCGCGGCTCACCTTCTGCAGGCAGCTCTCCGCCAGGTGCTGGGCTCTCACGTAGAGCAGGCCGGCTCCTACGTGGATGCCAACCGCGTGCGCTTCGACTTCAGCCATTTCGCGGCTATGACTGCCGAGGAAATCAAGAACGTGGAAGGTCTGGTAAACGCCCACATCATGCTGGGCGAGCCCATTGAGACCGTAGTAACCGACGTGGAAACCGCTCGCAAGGAAGGCGCTATGGCCCTCTTCGGCGAGAAGTACGGCTCTCACGTTCGTATGGTAAAGATGGGCAACTTCTCCACCGAGCTGTGCGGCGGTACCCATCTGGACAACACCGGTAAGGCCGGTCTGTTCAAGATCATTTCCGAGTCCTCCGTTGCTGCCGGCGTACGCCGTATCGAAGGCACCACCGGTCTGGGTGTGCTGGAACTGATCGCCGAGAAGGATGCTCTGATCGGTGACACCGCCCGGGTTCTGAAGTCTGCCAACCCCAACGAAATCGCATCCCGTGCGACTCAGCTGCAGGGCGAGATTTCCCATATGAAGCGTGAGATCGAATCTCTGAACGCGAAGATCGCCTCCTCCAAGCTGGATGCACTTCGTTCCTCCGCCAAGGCGGTGGGATCCGTATCCCTGATCACCGCGGATATGGGTGCTATGTCCATGGATGCGGCCCGCTCCCTCTGCGACACCCTGAAGGAGACTTCCGACGCAGTTGGTGTAATCGCTATCCATGAAGGCGAAAAGCTGAACTTCCTGGCTGTCTGCGGTGCCGATGCGGTAAAAGCCGGCGCTCACGCAGGTAATCTTTTGAAGGCTGTCAGCGCCATCACCGGCGGTAAGGGCGGCGGACGTCCCGACAGCGCCACCTCCGGCGGACGGGACATCTCCAAGATCGCCGAGGCTTTGAATGCAGCTGAAGAAATCCTCTCCGGCATGCTGAAATAAGTAAAACAAAACGGAGTGACGTTTGCGTCACTCCGTTTTTATGTGAAGATAAAGAAAAGGCAAAGCGAAAACGCTTTGCCTTTTTCATTTGTATTAGCCGGTGATACCGGAGCGCTCGATACCCTGAATGATGTATCTCTGCATGAAGGAGTAGAGAACCAGCAGGGGGAGCAGGATCAGAATACCGCAGGTGTTGCGGATAGCGGAAACGTACATGTTTTCGCCCGCATACTTGGTATTCAGGGACTTGGGTACCTTGATGATATCGGGCATCATGGTCGGGCCACCGATGGTGTAGAACACTTCAGAGTAGAAGTTATCCGTCCACTGCCAGGAGAACGCGAACATGAATACGGTGATCAGCATAGGCACGGACAGGGGCAGAATGATCTGGAAGAAGGTTCTGAATACGCCGGAGCCGTCCAGGTACGCAGACTCTTCGAGTTCATCCGGCACACCGCGGAAGAACTGGCGGAGCATAAAGATATACAAGCCGTTCTTGAACGCAAGTCCGGTTGCAGACATAAGGATCAGAGGCCACATGGTGTTCAGCAAGCTGATGGAAGTATCCGGCAGGATATTCAGCCAGTCGAAGACACCGCCGCCCAGCAGCTTGAACAAGCCGCCCACTTCGCCGATCTTAAAGATATCGAAGTAACGGAACTTCATGAACATAGACAGGCGGATGGTGGAGTGGGGAACGACCATCGTGAAGATAACAAGCAGGAACAGAAGACCGTTGCCCTTGAACTTGAACTTCGCGAAGCCGTAACCGACTACGCAGCATACGAAGGTCTGCAGAATTGCGCAGGCTCCGGAGAGGAGCAGCGTATTTCCGAAGGCCTTGAAGTAGCCGTTGTCCATAATGATAGCCTTATAGGTGCCCAGGGTAGGCTGCTTGGGGATCAGACGAACCGTTACGTCTACGAAGTCGCTGGGGCTCATGAAAGAGGAAGCGATCTTAGAGTAGAACGGGAACAGGATTACGTAGGAAATACCCAGCAGGAACAAAAACTTAAAGATGTACACGAATACTTTCTTGAAGAAGAAGGTATTCAGGAACTTTGCGCGCAGGCGCTCAATCAAAGGAGTACGTTCAAAATCCACGCGGATTTTATTCTTGGTTTCCTTCGTGATTCTCGGTGTTGTTTCAACATTATTCATTCTAAACGTTCCTCCTTTCTCAGTCTCTTCTCTGATAGAACACGAATGCACTGACCAGACCGGCTACTGCCGCGATCATCAGAATGACGATCAGGAAGTACATCCAGGACATGGCAGAGGTGAGGGGGTCACCGCTGGTAGTCGGGCTCTGGGACTCAATGTACTGCATAACTACGTTGCTGGAAGAAGTGAAAGAGTCGATAACCGTATACACGGCATTTACCAGGATCATCGGGCTCACCATGGGAAGAGTGATCTTCCAGAAGGTTTCCCATCCGCTTGCGCCGTCGATGGAGCAAGACTCATAGATAGCCGGGGAGATGGACTGAAGTCCGGAGAGGAAGATCAGCATCTGTACACCGGAGCGGTTGATGATGTTGAAGATGTTGTTTACCAGATCTACAACGTAGGTCACCAATTCCGTACCGATCATCATATTGCTGAACAGTGCCTCAATATCCATAACGGATACGATCTCAGCCACCTGGCTCTCGCCGGAACCGGTATCGATGCCCTCAGCATCACCCATGTAGTTTGCCAGGGTGTTGGATGCGTCGATCTCCGCGATCAGACCGGTTGTCAGAAGAACCGGGATGAAGAAGATCGCACGGAAGGCCGCCCGTCCGGCGATCTTGCCGTTCAGCAAGATCGCAACGAACAGAGAGAAGATAACGATAGCGGGAATATCCAGGATCAACTGGGAAATGCCCTGGCCCAGCTTCTGTACGAAGTTGGGGTCAACGAACAAGGCGTTGCTGTAATTCTCAAATCCGACCCAGCTCAGCTTGAAGCCGCCGCCCGTCAGGATACGGATATCGTGGAAGCTGTACTTGATGGAATCGTAAATGATGGGCAAATACAGAAGAACGAAGCCGATGATAAAGGGCAGTACGAACAACCAGCCCGCGCGCGCTTTTTTCACATCCAAAGAGGCGCCGCGTTTTTTCTTTCGGCCGGTTGAGGCGAAAATGTCATTACTCTTAACTTTTGCACTCATTGTGTAACTCCCCTTTCTCAACCGATACGTACGAAGCCGAGAGCTTCGATTTCATACGTCTGGCCGTTATACTTGACGGTAATGTCGAAGGAGTTGTAGTTCAGAAGGAAGTTTACGCCGCCTTCATACTCAACGCGTACGACCGTACCGGAGGTGGTGGTATACTTGGTCTTTTCATACTCACCGATAGTTTCTTCAACGGTTACTTCTTCCTCAGTGGTTTCCTCACCGACGGTTTCGTCTTCCGGTTCAACTACAGGTGTTTCCGCAGGCTCTTCATAGGGCAGGCCGTGGAGCTGTGCGAACAGCTTCTCGCGCTCCTGCTGAGCCAGTTTTTCTTCCTCGGCACGCTTTGCATCTTCTTCAGCCTGCTTCAGAGCGGCTGCATCGGCTGCCAGCTCATCGGCATCAGGAACACGCTCTGCGAAGAGGAACTCGTGGTCTACGATGTAGGAGGTCTGAAGATCCTTGGTAACGTCGTTCAGAATGGTGTAATATTCCACTACGTCATTCTTCCAGATGTCATAGGATACGGAGTAGTAGCTGCTGAGCAGGAAGTCTTCTTTCAGAAGATTCGTGTTCTGCTTGGACAGAATGAAGTACAAACTGGATCCGTTCTCAATTGCCTTCAGGATAGCGGAATTGATATCGCCTTCCATATTGATGGGAGATCCGGCAAAGTACTTGGAGCCGTGGAGAACCATACCGATGAAAGGAATGGCTTCGCTGGCCTGGAGGTAACGGGAGCTGTCGGTAGCAATACCGGTGATGTGGTTAGCATACGCCAGGGTATACGCGTTACCGCCGTTAAGCATTACGTTCTCATGATCGGCATCGATCTTTTCCAGGACTTCCATCGTGAACTTCTTGGAGTCCTCACGGTTGTAAGGCTCATCCTCGTCGAAGTCGGAGTTCAGATCTGTACCGAGAGTGGAAACGGAAATGGAAACGGGCTCATACTTCAGGTAGTTCTTTGCGAACTTATCGTAGAAATGCTCGTAAACCGATGCAGAAATACACAAGCCGAAGGTAGACGTGAAGGACTGTGCTGCGGCGTCATAGCCTCTCTTGAAGGTATAACGATCGTCGATGGTCTTAACAGCATGTTTGCGCTGAGAGAATCCACTGCCCACAGGCCACCACTGGGCGCTGGTGAAGTCGAAATCGGGGAACACGCCGAAGCCCTTCTCTGCGGAATAAGCGACAAGATCTCTGAATCCGTCAGCACCGCCAAGAACCTTTTCCCACTCCAGGTGGTAGGGCACCTTATAGATCATACCGCCGTTGGCAAAGCCGGTCAGACGGAAATTGATACGGCCGACACCCATTTCGGTCAGCTCATCGTACATAGCCTTAACATCCTCAAAGGTGGTCAGCGGAACATCCACTTCCACGGGGAAGGACAGTACGCGCTTGGTGGTGGTGGTAGAACCGAAGGACTCGATATACAGAGGCGTATCTGCCGTAGTATCGGTAAGAGCACTCAGGACGCCGTTCTTATACAGGTGATCGCGGTAAGCATCCGCCATACCAACGTAGTCGGCGCTGTAGGTGTTCTCCAGGCCCTTCTCCGCAGCAATGTTCTCATCGGTCAGCATCTTATACAGGATGCGGTAGCTTCCGGTATACTTACGCTCACACTCAACAGTCCAGGAGGTGTTGGATGCAACGGAAATGGATGCTGCCAGGTTATACGTATCGCTGGGACGGGGGGTAAAGATGGGGTATACGGTGTTGAAGCTGTGCAGCGTGCCACCGTGAGAGCTCATCAGAGAAGCAAGGGAGTCACCCTCGGTGATGATGGCCAGGAAGCCGTTGGACTGCTTCAGCTGACGCTCTACCTTGGCAGACTGGGTGATCGCGGGAATTACCGTTCCGTTTTCGGTGGTGGTTTCTTCCCTTACTACAACCTCTACCTCTTCTTTATAGGTCTTGTTGTAGTTGGTAACGTTGCCGTATACGGGCAGGCGCATTACCTGCGTATGCTGGCTGGAGATGGTGTGGTAGGCAAAGTCTGCACCGTACATCTGGCCGGCCACGTTGTAGCCGTCCTTTACGTCCTCATAACGGATCAGCGTACCGCTGCCGTCGGGGATCATGGTGTAACCGGTGTACTTGTTGCTGCCGGCACCGAAGTAAGGCAGCATAGCCACGGTCTTCAGCTGGTAAGCGGACTCGTCGAAACGGATACCGTTTGCGGGAAGTCTTGCTTCCAGATCGCCGTCGGGATTGATGGTATACTCGATAGCCAGCTTGAACAGCGGCGGAGCAGCGTCATCGCCCTCGTATCCGGTCAGGTCGTGGTCGTACTCCAGTTCCTCATAGGAATACTCAGTACAGAAGGTCTTGATGATACCCTCGATGGTCTTCAATTCCTTAGGCTTAACGTTGTCGGAGCAGGTATAGATCGCCATCGTCTGGGTAGCGGGGAATGCGGTCTGCATCTCGATCACCTGACGGTCGGTCAGGCTGGGATCGAAGGGATCCTTCAGGGAGTAGTAGGCCTCAACCTTACCCCACTGCCAATCGTCGGTGATGTTGGCAAGAATCATTTCCTCGAAACGGGATTTTTCAATCCAACGGGGAACCAGACGGGTCGTCTTTTCCTCACCCATCATGTACTCTACACGAATACCGTTTTTGATATTCTTGTAGGTGATCTGTCCGCGAAGGGCAGCCTCCGTGTAGCTGTACATGGTTTTCTGTGCACCGTTATCGGTGAAGGTGATGATCAGCTGGGAAAGCAGCTGGGCCTTTGTGTTATCCGTCGCCTTATTATAGCTAGCGGCGATATCCCACGGGTTGGAGAAGAGGATCTGGCCGGTTGCGAGGTCTTTATATGCAACCTCACCGGTGAACTCTTCAAACCAGATCTGGTGACCGTTCTGCTCGCGCACCATGATCATATCAGCCAGTTTGGCTTCCGGGGAAGCATAGTCGTTCGACATATAGTTGATGATGGGGTTGCCATCTTTATCAACCTTATCCGACCATGCTGCGGAAACGGGCTGGATCGATGCGGGAACGATTGCACCAAGGGCCAGTACCAGGGACAGGACAGCGGATGTTATTCTTTTCATATTCATTTTATTCTCTCCTTTCCCCCGGTTACATGCGGTAAGTTATCTCGACGATGATGCCGGAAATGAAGCCGACGATCTTCGTCATCAAGCTGGAGAACAGAATCGCCAGGAACATGATAAATGCCATACCAACGATCGTACCGATGCTGGTAATTACGTTCTTCAGCATGGAGTAGTCGTGGGTGACCATCATACCGAGGAACAGAAGCAAGCCCATCCAGATGAACGCCACGTCCACCAGCAGAGTGATGATCTGACCCTCAGATGCTGCCAGAACGTTGGACAGGATAACGGAGGGAACCATCAGAAGCGGCAGAGGCGCCAGCGAGTAGCAAGCGGCAATGAAGATATCCTTCATGCTGCCCTCGCCCTCGAACAGGGTGGTCAGACACCAGTTGGCTACGCACCACAGGATAAGCGGCACGCTGACAGCCACAACCTGGCCGATTACGTTTACATAACCACTCTGACGGGGGTTAAAGATATAACCGGTACCCACAGACTGGTAGGTGAAAGCGGCGATAGTGATCACCAGGATCAGGAACGCACTGCGGATGGAGCCGCGCTTTTCGTGTTTCAGATCCCAGAAGCCGTCGAAGGGATGGAAGATCAGGTGGAAGATGTAAAGCATCTCCTCCTTCAAGCTCTTGCGTCCCAATTTCAGCTGAGCCTTCTGATTGATCTTGGCGGCGTAGCCGAAGAACTTACCGATCAGCAGACAAATAGCCACGATGCCGACAACCAGGGCCAGAAGCCACTTGGAAAGGATGCCCTTACGAACTTCCTTGAAGGCATTAGAGTAGTTTACCGTATCGAAGGCGGCACGGTAGTATTCCATTGCCTCTTCGTACTGACCGCTGCGGTACAGTGCCTTACCGATTCCGATATAGGCTGCGTCGTAGTTGTTGTTACGCTTCAGAATTTCCGTCCAGTCGTCGATTGCTCTGTCGTAGATACGGTTATTCTGATTAGCAAGCGCGCCGATCAAGAGATCACCGTACTCGGTACGGCGGTACACCGTGATGCAGTCCTTGCTCTTATCCAGAAGCAGGATCTTGGAGCCCTGGTAGGCAATCGCCTCGATGTTCTCCACGTTACCGGTCTGGATACCCTTATCACCGAAGATGAAGAGGCAGGCGCCGTCTTTATCGTAGGTGTAAACTCTAGAACGCTTTTCGTCGATGATGGACCAGGTTCCCTCGGGACCAACGGCCGCATCAATAATACGGGATGCACCCAGAGTGCCGGTGGTAACTATAAGCTCACCGCCGGGGCCGAAGAAGCCGTTACGTCTCATAACGTCCGCACCGGATGCGTTCAGCTTCTTAACGGGGGCGTTATCGCTGGATTTCGACAGCATTGCCTGGGTCTGGGCAGAATCGCTGGGAGCATCGGTGGTAATGTAGATGAAGTTGTCCTCATCGATGGAGATATTATTATATTCGGTAGGAATATAGGAAAGGGTCAATTCACGCTGTGCCTCGGTCTGCAGGTTTCTCCACAGGATTTCCAGAGGAGAGATCTCAACCTTAGCGGCACCGATAAATCCGTGGAATCCGCCGTCATCGCTCATTACGATGATACCCTGCTCCGTAGTGGAGGAAACGACGAACAGACGGCCGTAGCTGTCAACAGCCACTGCCACAGGCTTGTAAATGGAGCCCTCTTCGAAGAGATCGTCGGAAGGCTGGGGGATAACCTTGTAGAAGGTACCGTCCAGGTTGAACATTACGATACGGCTGTTGTTGGAGTCGCACACGTAGATGTACTGATCATTTACAAACACACCGGAAGGATCGGAGAAGGAATCCGGAACACCGTGGGTGTTCACGAAATTCTTGATCTGGAACTTGAACTTGAAGTATCTGTCCAGGCAGATGATGCGGGCGTTCTTGGCGTCCACCAGGTACACGCACTCATCGGGACCTACGAACAGATCACGGGGATCGTCCAGAGCCACATCCAGGCCCATATACTGTGAATCCACCACCATATCCGGCACGTATGCCTCGGGGGAATTCAAAGTGAAACTGCTGGAGGAGTATGTATAGGTTGCGTAAGGAGCTGCGGCGCCGACTACGACGGGAAGCAGCATCATTAGTGCAACAACGGTAAGCAGAACACGTGATAATTTCTTCATTATTATTACCTCCTTAGTCCTTCATACCGCTGGTACCCATGGTCTCGATGATGTTACTCTGAGAGATAACGAATACGAGGATAGGAACCATCATCATAACCACCGTTGCAGCAGCGCTGGCGCCTGCACGGGCAACACCGCCGGCGGTGATCTGACCGATTGCATAGTTCAGTGTTTTCAGCTCTTCGCTGTACACATAGGGAGAAGCGCCGGCATTCCACAGACCCTGGAAGCAGTAGATGATCAGAGTCAGCCATGCGGGCTTAACCATAGGCATTGCAATAACCCAGAAGGTCTTCATCTCGGATGCACCGTCCAGACGGGCACTCTCAAGTATAGAGTAATGAACATGAGAATCCATAAACTGCTTCATCAAATACAAGCCCAGGGTGGAGCCGAATGCGGGGATGATGATCGCCCAGTAGGTGTCAACCCAGCCCAGAATGGACATGGTAATGAAGTTTGCAATACCGGTAACCGTGGAGGAGAACATGAGGGCGGTACGAACCAGCTTAAACATCCACTTGTGACCCGGGAAGGGGATCTTTGCCAACGCATAGGCTGCCATGGAGGAAAGCATCAGGTTACCGAAGGTACCAACCACGGAGATGAACACCGTATTGAAGATGTAGCGGGAGAAGGGAACCCAGGAGTCACCCATCAGGCTGAACAAGCTCTTAAAGTTGTTCAGGGTGGGGGCAACTACGTAGAAACGCGGGGGGTAGATCCACAATTCCGCATTCGGCTTCACGGAGTTCATAAGGATATACAACATAGGAAGGAACATGAATGCGCCGAAGATAGTGAGGATGATACTGATCGCGGTATCGCCGCCGGCGCTGCGGTTCAGGACGACGCGATGTTTTCTTGTTCTTAATTTCTTTGCCATGTCATCGTCCCACCTTTGAAAGCAGTTTGGTAATCGCCATATTGGATCCGATCATCATAAGGAACAATACGAACGAAATTGCGGAGGCGTAACCAACTTCCCAACGGGTGTTCTGATACTCGTTCAGATGGTGGGAAATGGTGTAGGCCACGTAGTTAACGGACGGGTGTCCGGCCAGGGTCGTTACGATACCGCCGAAGCTGAATGCGCCGGTGATGGAAAGCACCGCACCGAAGAGCAGCTGGGAGTACATATTCGGCAGAGTAACGTACCAGAGCTCCTGCCAACGGTTTTTGATACCGTCCACGGCTGCGGCCTCAAACTGGGCGGAGTCGATACCCTGCAAACCTGCGATAAAGGACAGGAAGGAGGTACCGAGGGAGGTCCAGAGGGCAACCACGATACAGAGGCCCATTACGTATTTTTCGTTTTCGAACCAAAGGATTGGTGCGTCGATCATACCCCAGGAGAGGAGTTTACCGTTTACCCATCCGTAGGAGTCGCTGGCGAACAGGGTCTGCCAGATCAGGTATGCGTTACCGGAAATGGAGGGCGCATAGAAGATCAGGGTTACGACTGCACGGATCTTCGGAGGAAGCTCGTTGATAAACCAAGCAACCAGGAAGGAAAGGATATAGGATGCGGGACCGACGATGGCCGCAAACACCAGTGTATTCTTCAGAGCGGTGATCCAGAGATCATCGTCCAAAAACAAGGTGACGTAGTTGTCGAGGAAAATGAATTTCGGGGTCTGCAACATATTAAACGTTGTCAAACTCAGAAAGAGCGATGCAACGACGGGGATGACCGTGAAGATCAGGAAGATGATCATGAAGGGCGCGACCATGAAATAAGCAACTTTATGCTGTTTCATCTGGAACCATGTCCACTGCGCCTTGGTCATATCCGTACGCGTCGCAGTCTGTGAAGCGACTTTCTTTGACATTGCTTTTCTCCTTAATTAATATTTTCGAGTCAGGATTATTCGTACAGTTTGTAAGTTGCCAGCGCGTCAGCTGCCTCGGCGAGGTAGATGGCGATCTGTGCCAGCGTCTCGTCAGAGGCCGTTCTTGCGAACTTGGAGGCAACATGACGCATAGCGTCCACGTCTTCCGTCTCCAATGCTGCTGTTGCTGCGGCAATTTCCGCATCGTATCCTGTAAGTTCGGTCATCAGCTCAATGGCCTGCGCGGTGCGCTTGTCGGCCAGGGTCTGACCGATCTCCAGAGTTTCGTAGTCGAACTCGGTACGTTTACGGTTGATTTCTTTGTTGATCGTATTGATGTAATTAAGGAGCGAGTCTACGGGATCCAACTTCTTGTTGTAAGAATCCAGGAAAGCAAACTCGGCATAACGACCGATGATGTAGCTGCCGGGGTATGCGGCCTCTGCCATCAGGTTGTTCATCTGGAGGGCCAGGTTCTCATACTCGCTGGAGGACCAGGGCAGCTCTTCCAGTGCCTCACGGTTAGCGGTTGCGTTCTTCGCGGCAGGACCCATAACGGCTACCAGCTCGTTGGAGTAGTCTACCTGGAAGTCGCGGTCTACCCACCAATCCATGAATTTCCATGCATTCTCCTCGTTCTTGCAGCCCTTCATCATAACGATGGAAGCTACGCTGGAAGGAGAGGTGTTGTTGATGTTTCCGTTATCGTCCACGATACCGGGCAGGGGAACCATTTCCCACAGACCGGAGATTTCGGTGGAGAACAGAATCAGCTTGTTGTACTCGGTGTAGGTAATGATACCGATCGGCATCTCACCGGACTTGAAGCGGTTTGCGAAGTCGTACTTGTAAGGCAGGGAGTACTGGGTAAACATGTTGCACATATCCTCGAAGGATTCCAGCACCACGTTGGAGTCCAGATTGACTCGCATGCCTTCGTCCACCCAAATCTTACCGCCGTTCTGGTACATGAATACCTGGTAGTTGCTCTGCAGAGCGTTGGGCAGACCGATCTGCATGTTATTGAACTGCAGAACGGGAACCATTGCCATCAGATCGTCCCAGGTCTTGGGAACCTCCAGACCCAGATCCGCCAGGATGTCCTTACGGTAGAACATCATGTAGAAGGTCTGTGTTTCGGGCAGACCGTAGGTCTTGCCGTACAGAGTCAAAGGAATGATAGCGGCCTCGGTAAAGCGGTCGCACACTTCGTCGAATGTATCGAAATCGTTCAGAGGAAGAACCGCACCGCGAATTGCGTACTGGATCGGATCGGCACCGTCAAGAGCGACGTCCGGGCCAACGCCTGCCAGAACAGAGGGAAGAAGCGTACCGCCGGCAACCAGCTTCAGATCGACGGCAACGCCGGTCTCGGGAGTGAACTTATCGTCCACCAGGTTACGCATGATGGTGGCCTGGTCACGGCCGGTAACCATCCACGCGGTTACGGCGTCACCGCCGCGCTCACCGCCGAGGGTGTTGTAATCGGCAAAGAAGCTTCCGAAGAACATCTTAAGCTCGTGCCAGGTGCTCTCGAAGAAGTTTGCCTTCGCCTTGGGCATCTCTGCGGATGCGCCCTGGATCTGGATGTAGTCCACTTCCAGAGACTGGTTGGATACGTTGGTGATCCAGGTACCCATGGTACTGATGTTATCCTTCAGAGAACCCAGGTTACGAGCGATCTGGTCCTCATCCGTACCCATCTTGTGCAGACGGACAGCCACCTGCTCGAGGGTACCGGTATGCTGGCTCTTACCGCCGTTCATGGAGGACATGTAATCGATTACCTCGTAGAGGTTCATGCTCTCGAGGATCATGGTCTCGATGGTGTCGGGCATTACGCGGGTGAAACCGTAGTCACGGTAACGGTCCGGGGTAACGCCGGTCAGCTTCATGATCTGCAGATAGGAACTGTTGATGTTGGCCAGAGACTCGGATACGCGGCGTACGATGTCGCCCATATCACCGAGGGTTACCTCCAGACGGAGAGTGTGATCACCGGGCTCCAGGTAGAACTGGAATCCACCGTACTCACCGCCGTCATTGAGGGGGGCTACCTGCCAGTCGGTGTTATAATCGAAACGGAGGTAGTTACATTCCTCAAAAGGAACCTTGCCGTCGATGGTCAGTCTGCGGGATACGTACAGGCCGCTCAACTCAGACTGCTTGAAACGGAGGTTGATGGTGTACAGACCTGCGGTCTCTACGTGGAAGTTGTACTCGATCCACTGACCGGTGGTCTGCCACTTCTCGCTGCCGATGGTGTTACGCATGATCTTCGTTGCATGCTGGGGCTCGGTGATGGCAGAGGTTCTGTCGTAGATCGGGTAGATCGTGTAGTCAGAAACGTACGCCGGCTTCTCACCGTCCAGATGGATCACATCGGTACCTTCGGTGTAGCCCTTCTTGGCATATTCCTCCAGCTTGTCTGCGTAGGAGGGCAGATCCTCATACGGATACAGACGGATAGCGGAGATGATGATGTCCTCGCGGACGCCTTCCAGAGAAATGGTGTTCTCGCCCTTCTCGAAATAGAACTCAAAGGGATTGGCGTAATATGTACCTGCATCCGCAATCGCATACTTGGACCACTTCTGCACAACCTCGGTTACAGGGCGCAATTCACTGCCGGTAGCATCCAGCTTGAAACGTCCGGTCTCCTCGTCATAGTTGTGCTGCCAGGTCTTCGTCAGATTCAGATAGCGGGCCTCCTTGAAGGGCACCTTATCGTTAATATAGAGCATACGCTCGATGGAGTTTGTCTTGGTAGACATAGAGCAGTACTCAATCTCCATAGCGTAAAGACCTGTCATCGGGATCGAAACGGGCCAAGTTACCTTGCCGGAATCGCCCACATACAGGCAATTTTCTCGTGTATCACCGTTCGCATCGGTAACACTGCCGCGCAGCTCCACATCTGCCGTGGTTGCATCAGCGATGTAAGCCGCAATGTCGACTGCAACGTCCACACCGCGAACTGCATCCGGATGTTTCTCCTGATACGTCGCGTAGGAAATTGCATTCAGGGATTCACTGATATCTTTCAGCGTTGTCGTGCTCAGGCTGCTGGCACCGTCCTCATTCGCCGCGAACGCGGGAACGAAGCAGCCGACCAACATCAAAAGCGACAGCACGAAAGCCATCAGTCTTCTCGTGGGGTTTCTTCTCATAGAACCTTCCTCCTGCTTGTTTTGGATTCGGCGATAGGTAAGTACCCGGATTCGCCGAATCACCAGCTCCGGGTAATGCTGCACCGCAACGCGCGCTTTACACTACATTATTTTATGCACGTGCAAAGGGGATCCGCAGTGCTGCGGTATTTTGGGTGGGGAATCCGTGGTTTTTACCCCACAAATTCCGCCTAAAAATAATGGGGAACGCAAAGATCCACCATCATATTTATATGTAAATATCATAGCATAGAGGGCCCGAAAAGTCAAGCAGAGCCGGGGTCTGCAAATCCGTTAAAAAGGCGTTTTTCGCACCCTCAAAGGCAGCAAATTATTTTTGGTACATTTGCTACCAAAGGGGTGCGGGGCGCTCCGGTTCACCCCACTCCGGGTGGGTAATTTTCATTTACCTTCATCTGCAAAAACGAGCAAAGACATCGTAAAGACAGCGGGGATGTCCCCCATATTTAGTTGCCGCTGCCATCCTATGTTCGTTGGGTAAATTTATCTTACCCGTTAAAAGGGGCATGAATTCACAAAAATGCCCCCTTCCCAGCGTTGTTTGCGCATTTCGAAAATAGCAATTTGCACAAAAATTACGTCGTTTTTTCTACGCGTATACAATGTGCACAAAAATCGTCAAAGTCGCTTTATTTTCCCATTTTATGGGATTTAATTTCCGTTTATTGTGATATTATCCCTTTTATTACCAAATATATGTGAACGGGCGGTGTGCAATCCTACCCTTCCTAATGAACGGACTCCAAACAGATTTTGACCCTCACCGGGGAACTCCCACCGCTCCGAAGGCAAAAAATGAACACCCTGTGCATAGGCACAAGGTGTTCGCTGTTTTCGATTTTACACAGGGATTCTCGCGAGGCAGGCGGTTGGCGTACAGATCAAATTGAACTATACCCTGACCCAACCTCGGATGAACCTTGGAGAATTTTCCGCCAGGGAAATTCTCGCGAGGCAGGCGGTTGGCGTATAGATCAAATTGAACTATACCCTGCCTCAGTGCTCCTCCCCGTGAGCAGCCAGATGGCAGCAGCCCTCTTCGGTGCACTCCAGGAGCTTTGCATCGAAGGGGATATTGTTTTTCTTGTAGTAGTCCGACACGGCAGACTTCACTGCCTCTTCCGCCAGAACGGAGCAATGCACTTTTACAGCCGGCAGGCCGTCCAGAGCCTCTACCACCGCCTTGTTGGTCAGCTGCAGCGCCTCATCCACGGTCTTGCCCTTGATCAGCTCCGTAGCCATGGAGGAGGTGGCAATGGCCGCACCGCAGCCAAAGGTCTTAAACTTGCAATCCACGATCACGTTGTTCTCGATCTTCAGAAACATCTTCATGATGTCGCCGCATTTGGGATTGCCTACGGTGCCGACACCGTCGGCATCCGGAATTTCACCCACGTTGCGGGGGTTGGTAAAATGGTCAAGTACTTTTTCGCTGTAATCCATTATAATCACCTGTCCTTATCGGACATTCCTTTCGTTTATTCGTTGCCGGGGTAGATGGGACTCATATCGCGGAGTCTCTGTACGATACCGGGCAGTGTTTCAATGATATATTCCACATCCTCGGCGGTATTCTGATGGCCGAGGGAAATGCGCAAAGAGCCGTGAGCGTCCTCGATCGGCACGCCGCAGGCAACCAGCACGTGGGAAGGCTCAAGAGACGCGGAGGAGCAAGCCGATCCGGTGGACACGCAGATGCCTGCCTGATCCAGAAGAAGGAGCATGCCCTCGCCCTCGATATATCGGAAGGTAATATTCACGTTACCGGGCAGACGCTCGGTAGGATGACCGTTCAAACGGGAGTAGGGGATCTTGGTCAACTCGGCAATCAGGCGGTCACGCAGGGTGATCAGGCGGGCGTTGTCCGCCATCTTCTCCTGAGAGAGCTCCATTGCCTTGGCCAGTGCCATGATATAGGGTACGTTTTCCGTACCGCCGCGACGGCCGCTTTCCTGTCCGCCGCCGTCCACAAACCGATCGATACGCACACCACGGCGGATATACAAGCCGCCGATGCCCTTGGGGGCGTTCAGCTTGTGTCCGGAGAAGCTGAGCAGATCCACGCCCAGTTCATCCACCTTCAGAGGCATCGCACCCATTGCCTGCACCGCATCGGTGAACATCAGGGCCCCTGCCTTATGGGCAAGGCGTGCCGCCTCTGCGATAGGCTGAAGGGTACCGATCTCGTTGTTGGCCGCCATAATAGCCACCAGAGCCGTATCCTCGTCCAGGGCGGCCTCCAGCTGATCCAGACGGACCACGCCGTACTCGTCCACGTCCAGGCGGGTTACACGGTAGCCCTGCTTTTCCAGCTTGGCCACGGTCTGAAGCACCGCGGGATGCTCGATCTTCGTGGTGATGATGTGCTTTTTCTTGCTGAAAGCAACTGCGCCCTTGATGGCCCAGTTGTCGGACTCGGAGCCGCAGGAGGTGAAGAAAATCTCCTTGGCGGTACAGCCGAGAATGTTGGCGATGCGCTCACGGGCACCGTTAATGGCCCGCTTGGCTTCCAGTCCTTTTCTATATATGCTGGAGGGATTTCCCCAGCACTCTTCAAAATACGGCTGCATTTCCCGGATAACCTCGGGTGCCACAGGCGTGGTAGCCGCATTGTCTGCATATACAAAACGCTTGGTATCGTTTGCCATGGGATTGTGATTTCCATCCTTTCCAATTTCAATCATAGTTATTGTATACCATTTTTACCGATTTTTCAATACCTAAATGCACCCTGTCGGGAAACTTCCGTTAATTTTTTATGAATTTGTTCCGGGCATTCATTTCGGTGGATCGAAAAAAAATAGTTTTGCACCGTTGACACAGGTGCAGAAACAGGATATAATGAACCCATACAACACATTGCAAGGATGGTAGCATTATGTATTCGATCGGCATCGACCTGGGCGGAACCAATATCGCCGTAGGTATCGTAGACGCAGAGTACCGCATTGTCAAGAAGGAGAGCATTCCCACCCGAGCCAAGCGGACAGCGGATGAGATTACGGCGGATATTGCCGCCCTTTGTCTGAAGCTGATGGGAGAATTGGGGCTGAGCGCAGCGGACGTGGAATTCGCCGGCATGGCAACCCCCGGCACCGCCAACAGTGTAAGCGGCGTTATTGAGTACGCAAACAATCTTCCCTTTTATATGTACCCTATGTGCGAAAAACTGAGCGCACTGCTGGGCGGTATCAAGGTATACATCGAAAATGACGCCAACGCCGCCGCCAAAGCGGAGGCAATGGCCGGCGCCGCCAAGGGCAGCCGCTATTCGGTGATGATCACGTTGGGCACCGGTGTGGGCGGCGGCATCATTCTGGAGGGAAAGGTGTACGCCGGATTCAATTTCGCGGGAGCGGAATTGGGCCACACAGTCATTGAAAAGGACGGACGGCAGTGCTCCTGCGGCCGTCGGGGCTGCTGGGAGACCTACTCTTCCGCTACGGGTCTGGTGGCCACCACAAAAGAAAAGGTCCTCGCCTGCCGGGAGAAGAACATCCCCACGCTGATGGAAAAGCTGATCGGCGGCGATCTGACACGCATTTCGGGCAAGACCGCTTTCACCGCCGCCAAGCAGGGCGACGCGGCGGGTCTCGAGGTGGTGGATACCTACATCGACTACCTGGCCTGCGGTATCGCCAATATGATCAATATTTTTCAGCCGGAAGTCCTTTCCATCGGCGGCGGCATTTGCCACGAGGGTGACTATTTGCTGACACCCCTGAAGAAACGGGTATTCGAAGAAGCATACACCAAGGACAGAGAGCCGAAAACCAAGCTGGTGATCGCCGCCTTGGGCAACGATGCGGGCATCATCGGCGCCGCATCTTTGGGACGGTAAATCAACAAAACGAAAAGAGGTGCTTTCGCACCTCTTTTTTGTTATACCAAAATAGGTTCGCCCGTGCACAGGGACGTGGGCTCAGCCAGGCCGTTTCTGCGGCACAGCGCGCCCAGATCGGCTCGGTAGCGCTTCCCTACCTCCCAAATGGGCTCACCCGCATCGGGATAGCAGATCCGCACCACGCCCTCCTCCGCGGCTACGGCAGCGGAACGGTCCACCGAAACACCGCTGACACAGCGGATCTTCTCCCGGGACAGAACAGACACGCTGAGCGCCAGATCCACGTTTACGGCGATCTTATCCCCCTCCGTGCGGGCGGTGGCGTCCACTGCCTCGGCGGTACACCGCCACAGAAGATCCGGGGATTCCCCACGGGCCGCCGCCTCCGTTTCGTAACGGAATGGCACGGTAAACTCCTCCGCGATCACGTCGCCATCGGCGGAAAGAAGAACGCGGCAAGCACAATTTCCGTGGAGGATCAGCTTTTTCCCGTCCCCCATTTCCACCCGCTCCACCGATGCCGACGCATCGGTACGGATCACGGATTCCCCCGCTGCCGCTTTGCTCTGACGGCCGCTTTCGCCGGAGCAGGACAGAGCACCGACTCCACATTTGATCAGCCGCAGGCTGTCGTGCTCCGCCGTTTCCGCAGAGGACGCACAAGCGACCGCATAGGCATCCGCCGTGTAGGCGGATTCACCGGGGCGCACACACTCCGCCTCCATATCGTACTCGATCTCCCACGCCAAGTTGGCGGGATCCGAGGTGTCGACTGTGACGGCGGCGCTCCGCCCCCAGGCACGGCAGGGATCCCCATCGGCGGCACCGCTGACGGGAATGGATTCACTGACGGGAGATTTGGCGGTGGTACAAAACATATTCCCCTCACCGCCGAGGCACAGCATATGAAGTACGGCGTCTCCGGTGACGGATACACAATCGTGAGCCGAGCGAACCGCCTCGGGGCGGATGGCTCCGCGACAGGCGATCACCTTCGTATCGGGGGAAAGATGGAGCGTGCCGGCGGCGGTGGCCGTGATCTCCCCGCGCAGAATCTGCGCATCCGCCGCAGTGCGGATCAATCTCTCCACGGGAAACTCCTCCGGGATGGTGCGCCCGGTGGCGCTGTCCTTGAGATTTTCGGCAAGGGGTACGGCGTGATAGGCGGTGATGCCCGTTTTCAGACGGGATTTCAAGCTCAGCTTGCGGGGGCCGGACGCACGGCAGCTGACGCTGTCCAGGCGGGTATCGATGCCCACGGCGGCCGCATCGGTGACGGAGGAATCGCCCAGGGCGACGGAGGCGCTGTACTCACTGCTGAGAGGTGCGGAATAGAGCTCGCCCGTATCGCCGATATAGAGAACGGAATAGATGAGGGTGCCGCTGAACTCCATGGCGGCGCCGGTGAGAAAACGGGACTCCGGCAGGGGGCTTGCCTCCACGGAGATGACACGACGGATCTCGGGCATATAGTCGGGCAGAGTAAAATCCTCGGCGCAGTCGTGGGTGAGGGTGTGCAGGCAGGACACCGCGGTGAGGGTGGTGGGGTTGTTCATATCCATAGTGATCCTTTCGGGATTGTTTTTTACTATACGATATGATGGGATGGGGGAAAATATGCCTGCGGATGGGATGCGTCACAAAATCTATCCAGGTAGGGGAGGGGCTTGCTCCTCCCGTTTCGTCCGAATCGGATCAGCAAAACGGGGAGAAGCGGAATATTTCGCTATCTTGTAGGAGTGATACGATCGGTTTGGGTTTCACACAGCGGGAGGGGCAAGCCCCTCCCCTACCGGCGAAACCACCGCCCGCAAAAAGCAAAAGAAAAAGGCACCCGAAGGTGCCTTTTTTGCGGGGGTTAATTATTTGTAGAGTTCCAGCTCAAGCAGGTGTACGTAAGTACCGGAGCCATACTTGGACAGACCGTTCTTGGGGTTGCTAGCTCTGTTAGCGTAGCTTACCCATGCGCCGGGAACTGCCAGTGCAACGTACTTAACAGCGGTGTCGTTTCTCAGAGCACCAGATGCTGCGTAGTAATCGCGGGTAGCATCCTCAACGTCAACGTATACCTGACCGTCAACCAGATTGTAGTAGTTACCTACGTTGGTCCAGTTGGTGCCGTCAGTGCTTACCAGGATGGAAAGGCCCTGCAGGCAGAAGTCATACTTATTGTTGGATACGGAGTAGTCGTTCGCAGACAGACGGAAGCCCTTGATGACCTCAGCGTTAGTCAGCTCAACTACCCAGTAACCATAGTACATAGCGCCGGGCTTGCACTGACCGCCAACCTGTTCCAGGTTAGCATTGTAAGCATTGTTAGCAAAGTTTACAAAGTTCAGGGTAGCGTCGCCGTCGCCAACGTTAGCACCGGTATGGTGCTGGCCGTCAACGAGCTTAGCAAGGTTTGCAACAGAACCAGCGTTCTCTGCCTTGAGAGCAGTGATGTTAGCAGCGTCGATCTTGGTCAGACCTGCGAGAGCATCAGCAACAGCAGTAACGGAGATGGTAGCGTTGGAGAAGTTGCCTTCTACAACGTAGTCGATACCGAAGTTGTTTACGTCAACATCGGTTGCAGCAGTAGTGCCAAGATCGTAAGCGGTTACATTCAGAGACTTGCTGAAGGTAACAGCAACGTTGGTCTTGTTCTGCAGGCCATTGTAGTTGTAGGTAACAGTAGCGGTAGCATCAACACCGGTAACGGTAGCGGCACCGGTAGAGGTAGCCACCAGAGTTACGGGAGCCATGGAGTCGATGAATACCTTAGCGGAACCGTTTGCATAGTCATACAGAACGTATGCGTATACAGCTGCGGTCTCAGAGCCCAGAGCAGAAGCGGGAGCGGGCCAAGTGTCATTGCTGGACTTATAGCCTACCCAAGACTCGTAAGTGCCGGCTGCGGTGCGGTTGATGAAGGTTACGTTCGCCAGCAGTTCCTTCTTGATGATGTTGTTGTAAACATCAGTGCCGGTAGGATCGTTGGTGAAGTCGTTGCCGTATACTGCAGCGTACAGGTTCAGAGCGATTTCATCGCGGAGATTCTCGTAGCCAGTGTAGGTAACATCAACGTTGAGGGTTGCGTAGTCGGTGTAGTCCGCAGGAATAACGGCACCAACAGCAGCCTTATCGAATGCATGATACTTAGCGGAAGCGTACTGGAGAGCAGCTACGTCAGCCATGGTAGCCTGAGCAGTGGTCTTCAGAACCTTGTTGATTGCGGGATAGATTGCACCCTCAGCCAGAACGATGTAGTTGGTGGAGAGAGTAGGATTGTTTGCGAACAGGTCAGATGCCAGCTTGGAGTCGTAAGTAACGAACTCAACTGCACCGGTTCTTACGTTGGTCATGTAGTGACCGTAGTAGAAGCCGTTGAAGAGGGTCTCGTTCTTGTAGTTGTTGATGTACTGGTTGTACATCCAGTAGTCCAGACCTTCGGAGGTGTTGCCGAGGATCGGGCCGAGGTTGTAGCCAACAGGAGCTACAGCAACATACTGGTTGTTAGCAACCTTGTACCACTTGAAGCCAACCAGCTCGATAGCGGACAGCTTGCCCTTGAACATTACAACGTTGCTCTTAACAACTTCACACTTGTCAGTCAGACCCTTGCAATCTGCACTGTTGTGAGGAACCATCTTACCAGTGGTAGCATCGAGTTCCTCAGCAACGCACTTCTGGGTCTGGATGATCCACAGATCCTTATCGGAGGTTGCAACGCGGCTACCTGCATCCAGAGTACCGTTGCTCTTAACGCCCAGGATGTAGCCGTAGTTGTTTACGTAAACGCTTGCAGTGGTGGGAGCAGCAGGCTCTACCAGGTTGTAAGCGCCGTTCTCATCAACGCTGCGAACAGAGTAGATCTTGTTCAGAGCGATGGGCAGGGGATAATCCTTAACGGTCAGACCGAGGTCAGTCATCTGCTTCAGCAGCATGAACAGCTCGTAGTCGTAGCCGCCCAGGCTCCAGCCGTTCAGCTCGCCGATGGTAACTTCAGCGTAGCCGCCGTCCTTGGTGGAGTAAGCCATAGCCTTCAGACCGTCTTCGGTGAAGTCAGTGAAGGACTCGAGGATTACGAAGTCGTTGGAGTTGCCAACTTCTTCGATGTGGATGATTGCGCCGTTCAGAACGTATACGTTAACGTACTTGTTCCAGAACTTCTGTACATACTTAGCGGTGTTTGCCAGGTAGGTTGCACGGGTGGTGCCGGAAGCGGGAGCTCCGGGAGCATCGTACAGAGCGGTGTTCTTAACTGCCCAAGTACCGATGTACATGGTGTCGTAGTTTGCACCGTAGATAACCTTGTTGGTTACGGAGTCGTAGCCACGGATGTAGGTCTGGAATACGTATGCGTTGTCGTCAGCGTCCTTCTGTTCGCCGCCGATAACCTCAACGATATCGATTTCCTTCTCTGCGCCAACACCGTCGCGGGAGATGTAAGCAACAACGAATGCGCCGTTGGGAACCTTATCCAGCTTGATGCCGGTGAAGCGGTACAGATCTACATCTTCATTCTTCAGAGTATCGTAGGAAGTGCCGGTGTAGGTCTCGTCGCCGAAGAGAATCTTGCTGGAGTCGTAGCCAGCCTGGTTCTCAGCAAGAGAGTAGGAGGTAGCCTTGAAGAAAGCAACAGAAGTGGTAGAACCGTCAATCTTTCTGTTCTCATTCCACTTGGTAATGCGGAGCAGCTCATAAGGACGAGCGATTACGCGATCGTAGTCGCCGTCGCCGTCGATATCAGAAGCGATTGCCTTGTAGTAGTCATAAGGAGTGGGGTTACCGTTGTAGGGATACTTAGCGGTGAAGTAGGTGTAGTCAGCGCTGGTGTTCGCCTGCAGACGCTTGTGACCCATTACCTGAGAGGTAGTCTTAGCCAGCAGAGCGTTAACTTCTGCAGCGGTCAGTCTCTCGTAGCCAACAACCTCAGAGGTTACGAAGAAACGGTTTTCAGTCTCATCCTCTTCGGTAGCAGGATCATCGGTTACGCCGGGGATCTCTTCGCTGATAACAGCAGTTACAACTTTGAACCATGCGTCAACCAGATCGCTGTAGATAGCGTAGGGAGTGAAGGGGCTGTTCTTAGCGTAGATGTTGCCATCTGCAGCCAGAACGTAGTCAGCAGCGCCGGTAGAAACGCCGGTTGCGCCGAATGCCTTGAAGAACTTAACTTCCTTTGCGCCGTTCACGGTGCCCTGAGCGTTGTTCAGAACGTTGGAGTAGTCACCGGAAATAGCCAGGTAGCTCTCGCCGCCCAGAGTCAGAGCGCCGGAGGTGTAGGTGTAGTTAACTTCCTTCTTGTCGGGGGTATTCTCGAATACCTTGGTCAGGCTCTCAACTGCGAGGAACTCAGCGAAGTTGCCCTTGTGGGTCAGCTTGAAGTAAGTACCAACCAGTGCGTTTGCCTGCTCGGGATTCTTAGCACCCAGAGTGTTGTAAGGAACATAGTACTCGGTGCCGATAGGCTCGCCGTCTGCATCGATTGCGGAAACCTTAACCATGGTGTTCTTCAGAGCGGTGCTTGCACCTGCGCCGTAAACCAGGTTGTAAGAAGCGGTTACCATAACGATGGTCTCTTCAACGCCGAATACAGAAGCAGCGATGGTCTCGCCCTTGATCTCTGCATTGATTGCGTTGTAGAGCAGCTGTGCGATAACTTCGCGCTTAACCTCAGCGGTGTAGGAAACACCGGTGATGCCGTCAAGAACGCCAAGCTCGCGTGCCTTGTTCACGTAGCTCCAGGGATATCCGCTGTCGGGATAGTTGAAGCCCAGTGCACGAACGATCATAACGATCGCATCGCGGTAAGTAACGTTATCGAAGGGAGCGAATTCGTTTCCGCCGATACCGTTAACGATTCCCTGCTGTGCTGCGTAGCACACGCCGCCCAGAGCCTCTGCATTCAGAGCTTCCAGGTCGGTGAACTTGGAATCATTTGCGTCGGTTTCCCAGTATGCCTTGTCGACACGACCGGTAACCATACGAGCGGTGAACAGCGCCATCTGATAACGCTCTACCAGCTCGTCAGCTGCGTCACCATCGGTAGTACCCTTGTAAAGGTCAATAGCCTTCAGATACTCGATCGCAGCCTGGTAGTCAGACTCGCTAGTCTCTGCAGCGAATACTGCAGGAACCATGCTGATGATCATCAGCATTGCGAGCACCAGAGAAAGAATCTTTTTCATCTTTTTCTGATCTCCTTATAAAAAATATTTTTTATACAGGCAATACGAAAAGGTATTCCCTGCGGATACTATCATATCCTATGCGGGAAATTATTTCAAGCACTTTCCCCTATATGTAATACTAGTGTAATATTAAATTGTGTTTAATATTGCGAAATGGGGAAATATTGCAATTTTTGCCGTAATATAGCACGCAAGGGCATCTGCAAAAGGAAAATCCGCCCGGCGGGGCGGATCTCCTTATATATAATTATTGGAAGGTAATTTTGCCGCGCTGGCTGACGGCCACTGTGTTCGATGCGGATTCCGTAACGTACGTGCTCTCCACCACGAAAGTGCCCTTCGTGTATGCTCGGATCACGTAGGTGTAGGATGCGGTGAAGGATCGCTCGCTTCGTCCGGACGTAGTGGCTTTTTGGCGATTGCCTACGTACAGATATCCTTCCATCTGGCCCGCGTTTTCGCGGATCCAGCCGTAAGTGTAGTGATCGCTTCCCGTGAACGAGCTGTTCTCCAACCGCACAAAGGCAGCACCCGACGGGATAGGATCCGTGATATCGGCATAATAGCAATCCTTATCCGTCGTGCCGGTAACGGTGACCGTTACGCGGTAGAAGTTGGTCTTTCCGCTCAAAGGCTCAACGGATTTCTTCACCGTCACGTTTTCCGCTATGGCGGCGGATGCCGCGTCGGGGGATCCCCAATACATGGCACGGACAGCCACGCCCTCACTGGCCTCCGCAATACGGAAGGCGGCGTATTGATCCCGATGCAGCGTAACGGACGCAGGCCGGCGGCCGCTCAATTCCACCGTATGGGACTGTCCATCCAGAACGTACGTCACCGTTTTCGGCACGTAGGCATCCGGGGCGTAAGCACAGGCGAAGATGGCGGTTTCCAGCACGTACATCTCATAAGCAGAGGTACGGGAGGAGACGTATTCCATCAGCGCGGCGGCTTCTTCCGGCTGGGTCAGGGATACGCACGTAAGCGCCGCGTAGGTGATCTCCAAAGTATCCTCCAGGGTCTTTCCGGCGAAATAGATCTCACCGTTTTCCTCCCGGCGGTACTCGGCGGCGGCGTCAGCATACAGAGCCAATGCATTTTCCCGATCGCCCACGGCAGCAAAGGCAATTGCCAAATACAGCTTTGCCACGCCGTCGGCATTCTTCATCTCGGCCAGATGCTCTTTTGCGTAATACAGATCGCTGAGCACGGGATAATCCAGCGCAGCAAGTCCGATGAGCGCGGCGGACATCGTGCGGGCGTCTTCAGCCGCCAGCACAGCTCCCGTCAGGTAATTCCCCAGGGATTCCTTGGCGGAATAGGACAGCTGATCGCTGAGAAGCAGACAGATCTTTGCCGTCAGGACGGGATCCTCTTCCGCATAGGAATACAGGCGGTAGCCGCCATTCGGCCGGTTCAATTCCGACAGGACGGAGGCAATCTCCTCCGCGTACAGATCGGATGCGCCGTACAGCCTCTCGCACACGAGAAGTGCCGCCAGGTAGGCCGCCGTGGAATCCGTACGGCCGTTGCGGCTCCACAAAACACGATCTACGGCGGAGCCAACCAGAGAATTCGTATTATCCACAAAGGTAAGCGTCAAGGGATACAGGGACGGGGTCAGCTGCATAGCCTGCTCCGGGGTAATCTGTTCATTGATGCGGAGGATCACCGCGGAATCCACCACGGTGAAGGATTGCTTGACGGCATCCGCATATTCGCCTGCCCGGGCGGTCACGGTAACGGAGTATTCCCCGGCAGGAACAGGCCCGAAGTTGAACGGCACGGAGGCAAACTTCTCTCCCCTGCCCTTCTTCGTGCCGACAACACGGCCGGCGGAATCCGTCAGTTCCGCGGCAAATTCGACATTTGCAAAATTCCCGACGCCGCTGACCTTGGCATTCAACGCGATGTCATCGCCCGCAATGTACGTCTTTTCGGCGGTGGTATTGAGGAAGAACGGCAGGGTCACCACCACTGCATCCTTCGATGCGCCCAGCATCACGTCCACAGGGGACACGTTGTCCACCCGGGCGGAGGCGATGGCGCTGAGGCGCCAGGTAGTGATGTTATCCGTCAATCGGGCGGAAATAACGGCGCGGCCGTTATCGTCCGTCAGCACCGTTTCGAAAACGGGATTGTCCGCAAAGACGGAGCGGACGTACACGTCGGTGGATCCGTTCCCACCTGTCGCACCGGGCGCCACGGCGGAGGGTGCCTCCGCGGCTTCGGTTTCTACCGTTGCATCGTCGCTGAGGGTATACCTATAATATCGGAATCCTCCGTCAAAGACGGAATAGCGGTTGTTGATTCCGTAGCGGATCGTGCGGAAGCGGATCAGGGAGGAAAGCGGGGTGGATGGATCCAGATTCTGCTCCCGCATAGCGAAATTGGCCTCGTCCACCACGCTGAGCAGTACCTCCGCGCCCGGCACGGGATTGCCGTCGGGATCGGTGACAGTGACTGTCACGCCCACACTTTCTCCGGGCAGAGCCTTATCCGCGGCGGCATCCACCGTGACGGTGAGCTGATTGAGCCGTGCGAAATCGTAGGCCATCTCCGCGGTCAGGGAAGCCACGGAGTCCCGTCCGTCGCTGACCACCGCCGCCACGCGGGCGTAAGGGATCACGTCCCCGGCGAAGGTGACGGACGTGGCATTATCCCCGGCAACGACCGCGGAGGAAATGCCGTCGGGCGTCATGACCACAAAGAGGGTGCGAAGCGTTTTCGCCAATTCTTTTCCGTTATTGTATACTGCAAAGCGTGCACTCTCACCGGGAATATAGCTGCCGGCCACATCGGTGGTGACGGATCCGTCCGCCCGATGGGTGTGGAGCTCGTACCGATCGCCTTCCACCGTATCGTATACATATTCGTGATAGGTGGCGGTAAAGGATTTCTCAAAGGTGCGGCTGCCGTCGTTATAGGTAACGTCGTACCGATAGTAGGAGTCCTCCACTGGATCGTTGACATAGGGAAGAAGGATCTCCCCATCCCGGAAGGATTCCTTGTAGGAGCGGATCACCTCTTCCTTACCCACTGTGTTGTAGGTGGTATAGCTTTTCTTGGTGATGGGATCGTAATAGGTACCGCTGGGGTAGCTCTCCGTCCAGACGCGGCGGAGCGTCACGGAAACGCGACCGTCGGCGGCCGCGCCCTTCAGCTGATCCCGCACCCCGTAGTAGGAGGTCATATCCGTAAGAGCCGTGGTATCCAGGCGGTGCAGCGTGGTGCGGATACCCTCCGTCTCCCGGGCATGATCCCACACGAAATCGCTGTGGAAATAGAGGAACGACCCTTGCGTATACAGAGAGCTCCACTCATCGCCGATCAGCTCAAAGTAAATGTATCCGTAAGTGGGATCGGTGGAGTAAACACGAAGCCCGCTCTCCCGCAGAGTGACGGTGGCAACTCCGTTTTCGTCGGTGACTACCTCGCCCCGACTGCTGAATCCGTTGCAGTTGTAGAGGAAACGGAGTCCGCCGGCAGGGGTTCCGTCAAAGAAGGTGGCCCGCAGGGTGGCGGTGATTGTCTCTCCTCTCGTGTAAAAAGGCTTGTCGAAGGAAAGCGTGGCGGTATATACCGGCTTCTCCTCCCGGGTAATGGATTTATAGACGGAGGCAATGGAATTGCCGCTTTCATCCGTAAAGGACATACTGACGCCGTAGCCGGCAAAATCCCGGTAGGACAGACTGCCGTGGAAGGTGCCGTCGGGGGACACGCTGAGTGTGCCGCCGTTTGCAGCGTTGGAGATGTATTTCAGGGCGGTGATCCCCTCGGCGGGCGTGATCACACCCCAGAAGTTTACCGTGTCGTTTTCAAAATAGGCCTCGCGGTCGGTGTAAACGTACACGCGGTGCCGCGCCGTATCCGCCACGGTCGTGCCTATGCACACGTAGCGGGAGTTCTCCCCGGCGGTGATCACCGCCAATGCGGCATTCCGCCCCTCGGTATTCACACGGCACAGGCCGTTTTCATCCGTCTCGACGGATCGGATGGATACGGCCTCGGCTCCGTCGGCGGGATTCCGCAAGCTCCATCCGGACACGTGGTCGTACAGATATACGTTCACCTGCGCACCGGGGACAGCGCCGTCCTCGGTTTGCAGCCACAGAAGCAGATCCTCACCGGAGGAAACGGTGGATACGGACACATCCGTCACCTGGAGGAATACCTGTCCGTCGAAGGAATAGGAGGATACCCCCGCCTTGCCGGAGGCAGTGAAGGAGACCAGATAACAGCCCTCCTCCAAAACGGGCAAGAAAGCCGTACATTCCGGTCGATACGTGTTGCCCCTTACCTGGGTTTCCAAAGTATACGTCCCCACTTTGGTCAAATCCTTTGTGGAAAATACGTATTCCTTGCCGGGCAGCACGTGCTCCCCCGCCACCTTTTCGTATTCCACCAAAGCGGCGGCCGCCGTTCCCGCATCCCGATACCGGTACACGGTGCAAACCGTGTCCGAGGGAGTGACCGTTTTGAGGTCCCGGTTTGCGTTAATCACGTAGGAAAGCTCCGCCCCCTCGCCGGGATAGGCAGTCAGCTCCCGCCGGGAGCAGCTCATGGTGATCTTTTCGCTTTCCTGCTTCACGTCGATACGGAATGTGGTGGCGGCAGCATCCGCCGTCACCCGTCCCGACGCCAAAGGCACACCCGCATCCACCGTCACGGTATAGGCCTCGCCCGCTTCCAGTTTCTTCTCCGGGATCACCACCAGCGTTTTGCCGTGCTGATAGATCTCCACGCGGAAATCCACCTCCGGCGTCACGGTGATATACGGCACCAGATCCGCTCCGGCGGCCAGCACCTCGTTGAAGGTGAACTCAATACCCGTGTTGGCGGGCACGCCCGTAGCCCGATCGGTGGGGAACATTCCCGTCACCCGGGGTGCGTCCTCCGTCTGAAATACAAAGGAGGCCGCACTGAGCAAAGTGGGGCTCTCCGCCAGCGTATCCGTGACGCTGAATCGGTAAAGAGTATTCAGCTCCAGCGCCGTGCGGGGACGCATAGTGAATTCCGTACCCGCCCCCGTGATCTCCATATCCGCCGCGGGCGAGATCCGCAGATAGCGGGAAAGCTCCTCGGCGGTGGTTTCCCCTCCGGTGCGGATGGTGAAGACGCTGTCCGCCGCGATCACGCCCCG
>JBGVKV010000126.1:0-7256 GCA_045123975.1 Eubacteriales bacterium
GTATACGGTGCTGCACGTGATGCAGGGAACGGTGGTCAATGCCTCCGCCGCCTGCGATATTATGCTTCGTGCCGGTGAGGCCGAGGCTGTGGTTCCCGAGTCTGCCCAGGGTAATCTGTCCGACTATACCGTCGGTGCGGAGATCGGGGACGGTGAGGCGATTCCCTTGAACCATATGATTCTGATTGCCCGCGGTGACGGGCGCGGTATCCGTGTTCTGTCCGGTGAGGCGTATATTATGATAAGAGGAGAGTATACCGTCGATGAACCGTAAAAAATCCTCTTACGAACCCCGCAGCAAGCGGCTTGTCCGCATTCTTTGTCTTATTATGGCGGCGCTCATGGTTCTCGGATCCATGTATATGCTGTTCAATATGCTGATCTTCGCGGCTTCCGCCGCTTCTCCCTTGGATACGGAGCAGGACGATATCACGATACGCGTGGGACTGATGTACGGTGACGGCGTTACCGTGGGATTTGAAACCACTGCTCCCAACGGCTTTGAAATAGGTGTTCAGAATATAACGGATGGCGGGTATCCCTACCATCCGTTTTGGAATTTAGCGAATACAAAGGTTTCTGTCACCGCGGATGCAAATCTTTCCAAGGCCGACAGCACCTACAGCATTACGGGCAACCCTGCTATGGCTGTGATTGGCGGATATCATATTGAGTTTGCATACGATTACCCGCTGGAGCATATGCAGATGGCGGTAAGCATTGCCGAGGCGCTGAATAACGCCTTCGGAGCAGGGAACGTGCTGTATGCGTTTCCTGCGTACAGCTACGGCTGTATCCGCGTGCGTGTCGGCTCTTTTTCTTCTTATGAACAGGCAAATATGTATCTTTCGTACGTGTCTCAGCTGATGAACAGCATGCCGGCACAGATCGTGGCCCCCTCGGATACCGGCGTGTCCGTGGTGGATCCCGATACGGACCGGATTCTGTTTGAGTACAATAATGCCGACGGAACGGCTCTGGGTTTGTATGCCGTACAGGATATAGGCGGCACGAAAACGGTGTATACCACAACGCCGGCCAAGAACGTATATGACGGCGTGTTTGCTTACTCTCGCTATCGGGAGGAAGGCGTGGACGGCGTCGCTGTGACCAACGTACTGCCGCTGGATGTCTACGTGGAGGGCGTTGTCCCGTACGAGATCATCAACACCTGGCCCATTGAGACGCAGAAGGCGTTTGCCATCACCGTGCGTACGTATACTGCCCATGTGCTGGGAAGACACGCAACAGCGTACAAATTTGACATATGCAACGATACCCATTGCCAGGCATACCGGGGCGCCGGACGTGTGAATCAGATGGTAATCGACGCCGTAACAAGCACCCACGGCCTGATCCTGGCATACGAAGGTGAAGTGGCCCGCACCTACTATTCCGCCAGCGCAGGCGGCGGAAGCGTATCCATTGCCGATGTGTGGGGCGGTGACAATTATCCGTATCTGATTGCCCGTGACACTCCTTGGGAAAATTATACAAAGCACCCCAACGGCTTGTGGATCGTGGAAGTTTCTCCTACCGAGTTGCTCACCTATCTGCGGGATACTAAGGGGCATACGGAATTGGGCGGCTACATAACGTCCATTGATGTTTTGGAATATTCTCCCGGATCTACGTATATAAAGAAATTGCGGATTACCGCCTCCAATGGCGCGTCTATTGAACTGAACAACACGGACCGTGTCCGCGGTCAGCTGAGCGCCTACGTAAAGAGCGCGAATTTTGTGGTCGGCCGCGGAAGTGTGGAATATACTGTAGATACAGTGGAAACGCTGGGTGAAACAGTCATTGACAATGCGGTGGAGAAAGACGTTCGTCCTCCGGTATTGGGCGGAAGTACCTCCGGAAGCATTTCCACTATGCAGAGCAGTGCCGTGCAGGTGCTGACTGCCGATGCCGCTACCGTTATTGATGCCAAGTCCGTGCCGATTCTGACCGCGGACGGGACCGTTGTTGCCGGCGAGGACGTATGTATCCAGACCGCAGACGGTCTTGTAAAGCTGGCGGCATCCGGGAACAATTCTTCGGTATCCGGCGGACAGATTCAGCTGCCCCGTACCATCAATGAATATGCAGTCACTACGGAGAGAAAGGTCGCTACCGCGTCCAATCCTAACAATTTCATTATCGTCGGTAAAGGCTGGGGTCACGGCGGCGGTATGAGCCAGTACGGCGCCCGGGATCTGGGCTTGCTCGGTTACGACTATGAGCATATCATCAATGCGTACTTCACCGGCGTGGACATTGTGTACTACACCACACTCGATAAATTCAAGAATTAAAATCTTTATGCACCTGAGTTATAAACACACGAGACTCGCCGGGTATATCGGGTATATTACCCAGGCGATCTCCATCAATCTGGCACCGCTGTTTTTCATAATTTTCCAGGATCGGTACGCGATCACCTACTCCCGCCTGGGACAGCTGGTGCTGCTCACATTTGTTATCCAGCTGAGCGTGGACTTCTTGTCCATCCGGCTGCTTGAGAAAATCGGATACCGTGCCGCCGCCATCGCCGCTCACGTGCTGGCGGCGGTTGGTTTGATCCTGCTGGGCGTTCTGCCGCCGTTGTTTGCCGATCCCTATCTGGGAATCCTCGTGGCGGTGTTCTTCTATTCCATGGGCGGCGGTATGACGGAAGTGGTGATCAGCCCTCTCATCGATGCTATTCCCGGAGATGCGAAAGCAGCGTCCATGAGCCTGCTCCACTCCTTCTATTCCTGGGGACAGTGCCTGGTGGTGCTCGTCACTACCGTGCTTCTCCGATTCGTCGGCGACGGCCTGTGGGGCTTGCTTCCGTGCCTGTGGGCGCTGATTCCCCTCGCCGATATGATTCTGTTCTGCTTCGTTCCCATACCTCCTATGACTGAAGAAAAGCAGACGGGAAACCGTCTGTCCGATTTGCTTTGCAAGCCGCTGTTTTATCTGTTCATTCTTTTGATGATCTGCGGCGGCGCCGCGGAGATGACCATGTCCCAATGGGCGTCGCTCTTTGCGGAAAAAGCACTCGGTGTATCCAAAGTGACGGGAGACATTCTCGGCCCATGCTTCTTTGGCGTGCTGATGGGATTGGGCCGCGTAGGCTACGGACTGTGGGGACATAAATATCGGATCGCACCCGCCTTGTTCGGATGTTCCGTTCTGACCCTTGCGTGTTATCTGTTGTCCGTCTTTGGCGGATTGCCGGTCTTTTCCCTGATCGGATGCGGCTTCTGCGGATTGGGCGTATCCCTGATGTGGCCCGGTGTTCTCAGCTTGTCCTCGGGTGAATACCCGAGAGCCGGTGCTCCTATGTTTGCCGTTCTTGCCTTGGCGGGGGATCTGGGCTGTTCTCTCGGCCCATGGCTCAGCGGCATCGTGACCGACCTGGCGAAAGCCCCCGGCGCCATGCATATGGCGGGCATCGCAGGGGATGCGGAGCAGATCGCCATGAAGCACGGCATGCTGGTTGCCGTCGTATTTCCTTTTATTATGACTGCTGTTCTGGGCATCTATTTGTGGCGGGAAAAGAACCGCACAAAGACTAAGAAATCCAAATAAAAATAAGGGCCGCTGCACGAAAGTGCAGCGGCCTTTTCGTATTTGCTTGCTTACGTCAAATAAAGAACAGTCTTTCCATGGATTCTCTGGCGGGGCGGCAGATGGCCAAAAAGATCAGAATACCGCCAAGAAGCGCAAACGTGGACAACGGATACAAGGACCAGCCGATAAAACGTGAGATTTCAAAGGTGTAGTTGATCAGGTATTCGCACAAAAGCGCCAGGCCGCCCGCGGCGATGAAAGCACCGCCGAAGATGTACAGCTTTCCGCGTTTAATATAGCGAATCAGCGTTACAACCGCTGTTACGATGGCGCATATGCCGCCGATGATGGGCAAAGCCAGGGTAAGAAACCAGTTTCCGTCCACGGCATAGTTGATGTAAAACACGTACAACGCCACGGCGGCAAAGCCGCAGGGAACAAAGATGACGGGATTGGGATCCCGGAACCACCGGGGCAGCACCACGATCACGTAGGAGGTGACCAAAGCACCCACCACGTATCCGGCCCAGTTGAGCTCACCGTTCAGCTGGATGTCGCACATCAGTACGATCAGTATGGGCAGAAGAAATGCTGCGCTGAATATGATTAGCGGCCATATGGGTGTGGCCGGAACTGCCGGCTTCTTGCCGGACGGATACATTTCCTCCCCCGGATTTCTCGCGATATCGGGATGGAATACCGCTGTGCCGCACAATGGGCACTGCTTTTCCGTATCGGACAACTTGACACCGCATTTAACACAATACATCAGAGGACCTCCTTAATTCGGGCGATTGCTCTGCACCTCGGCGCAGAGGCCCATATCCCGCAGAACACAGTGGAAATGGTATTCCAGCTTTGGCTCGCGGATGTTGCGGATGAAATTCAGGCGCAATTTGTCCCCGTAGGACAAAACGCCGCAGTTGTAGGGGGCTGTGGCCTGGACGCCAAGAATGAAATCCATCGTTTCCACGTAAGGGATCATTTCCTCAGGCAGGCGGATGGCACCCAGATTGGACAGCGTCAGACAGGACTTCTTCTCCCCGACGGAGTCGAACACGGCCTTCATTACCATATTCTTGATGAACAGCGGCATCAGGCGGACGGCCATGATCTTCTCGCTGTTTACGTTGGTGGCAATCTTCATGCTCATCTGCTTGGGCGTAATGTCCAATCCCATACGGTGGCGGATCGCCTGGCAGATTTCCTCAAAGGTGTATTCGCCCAACTGCGGAAGAATCTCCGGTGTTGTGTACAGAGCAAAATTGCGCAGAGTCCGGCTGGGAAACAGCTTGCGCAGATTTACGGGGATCAGCACCTTCAGCGGCTTCCGCCTTTTGGGATTGGGCACCGATTCCTTTTGCAGATTTTGCATGGCCATCATCAGGGAGGCGCACAGGAAGGTGGTAAGACTCACGTTGTACTCGTGGGCCTTGGCCAGTACGTCCTTCGTGCTCAACTCAAAACAGGTAACGCTCAAAAAGCCTCCCGGCTCCGGCGTTCCGCTCAACCGCCATGCGGTTCTCTCCTGTCGGCTGGCGGATACGGTGCCCGCGTATTTTTGGAAACTGTCCTCCAACTCGGCCTCGGAGGGCTCATCCAGCCGTCCGAGCACGCCGTGCTCCGCGGGAATGCGGACGCCGTACTTTTGCTGCAGATATTCGGCTACCAGGCTTTTCAGAAAGACCAGCGCGCCGTTGCCGTCGGTAAGGGAGTGGAACATTTCCACGGCAATCCGCCGACCGTATACGATCACGCGGAAAGCGCATTTCCGGATCTCCTCCCGACACATACGGGTGAGTGGATAACTGCTTTCCTCGCGGACAGCGGGTGCCTCGGTCAGTTGTTCCAGATAGTACCAGAACACGCCGCGGCGAAGCCGAACAGCGATGGAAGGGAAACGGCGGACGGTTACGTCCAGTGCCGTTTTCATAACGTCCATATCCACCGTTTCCGTCAATGTGGCGGACAAACGGAATACGTTGCTCCAATCCTGGGTCCGTGCGGCGGGGTAGATCTTTGCCGCATTATCCAGACGAAGCCACCGCAGCTTATTCTCCTGAGCCATTACCTGGTTCAGAAAACGGTTGAGTTGGGAAAGATCCTTCTGGTCTTCCGTCAGCCCGTATAAAACGTAGGCGTGCCAGCGCTCGGGCGCTGTGATCAATTGGCTTTTGCAGCCTGCGGAAAGCAGGCGCTTATGCATTTCTTCCGCATCGCTGCGCATGATTTCATCTCCGCCCACAAAGATAAGCGAAGGCGGCATACCCGTCAGATCCGCAAAAAGAGGAGAGACCATGGGGTTCTTTCGGTCTTTCGTATAACTGTCGGCAAAGAAAGTCAAAAGCTCCTCGGTCATGGACGGGTCGTTGTCCCGATTCAGGGTATAGGATTCGCCGGATGCGGTCAGATCGGTCCAGGGAGAGATGGCGATAATGCCGCAAGGCATAGGAAGTCCCAACTCCCGCAGTCGCAGGCAGAGGGTGTAGCAAAGACCGCCGCCGGCGCTCTCACCGCACAGGGTGATATGGCTGGCATCGTATCCCTTATCCAGAAGATACCGGTATGCTTCCAGCACGTCATCCGGAGCAGCGGGATAGGGGTTCTCCGGTGCGAGACGGTAGGCGGCACAAAAAACACGGGTGCCCGTCTGCACGGCAAGCAGCGAACCCACGCCGGTGGAATATTCCAGATCACCGCAGGTGAATCCACCGCCGTGAAGGTAGAGAATCACGCCTTGCCGGCGTTCGTCCTTGGGGATAACCCACGCGCCCTTGAACTGAGAAAAGTCGTGCTGGCGGATGATGAGCTGTCCCATCTGGCGGAATTCCATCAGCTCGCCGATCTTATTCTGACATTTCCGGATCGTTTTCAGGGAAGCGGAGCCCAGCAGCGGCTTCAGTATGGAAAGCTGAGCCCGGGTAGTTTTAGCAGATAACGGCATAGTATATCCTTTACATAATAAAGAGGCTTATGGATGCGGTGATCAGTAAGCCTCTTCTGTCGTTCATTCGTTGTGTGAAAGGATGCATCCTTTGAGATTATTTGGTGAACTGCTCCAGCAGCTTGATTTTTTCCGTAGAGTATTGATAAGCATTTTTGAAATCGCCCAAAGTGCTGGCGCAGGACTCGAGTGTGTTCAGCAGACGGAACATCGTAAAAAATCCGGGTTTTTCGGCGGATGCAATGTTTTGCAAGAGAGTAAACGCATCGGCATGGCGCCCTTGCAGCATCAGAATCTTTGCTTCGATGACGCCCCGATAAATGGGGGAAAGAATGAGTCCGGAGCGGAGCAGAACGTGTGCTTCCGTACCTTCCTCGTTGTCCAGACATGCCAATGCCTGCAAATAGACGAAAAACTCCACCGGGATACGGGCAGACTCAAAATGAGATACATTCAAAATCTCCGCGGGCAAAGAGGCGTTCGTGGTGCATTCGATCAGCCGTTCCATGAACACAGCGGTGCTGTACAGGGACTTCAGGACCCCGACTGTTCCGAGGGATGCCTTTTTCACATCGGTCAAATGGGTGAGTGCGGTACTCAAAGCGTACCGTCGGCAGGCATCTTCCGCCAACGCAAGGGAGCACTCTGCCGAAAGCAGAAGAATGTCCTCGTCCGGACAGGGGATTTCCCGGCATGCCGTCAGGCAGGCGGAATACTCACCCTCACGGAACAACCGGCGCATTTCACCAATGCGGCTCATCTTAGTGAA
>JBGVKV010000127.1:0-10089 GCA_045123975.1 Eubacteriales bacterium
CCTCGCTGATAATACTCGTTGACCAGCATCAGCGCATTATAAATTTCCACTTCCTTATTATCCAACTCATTTTTCCGCTTTTTCATATCCATCATCGTATCGTACACGTACTTTTTACCGCGCATAACGATCTCGGAATCAAAGCCCTTGGGGGCGGCGGAAAAATAGCCGGCGTAGAATTCTACGGGATAATAGATCTTATACCACATCAGGCGAATCGCGTCAATAGCATAGGCGGCAGCATGGGCCTTGGGGAACATATACCGCACCTTTTGCAGGGAATCAATATACCACTGAGGCACATTCTGCGCCAGCATGGTGTTCATCATATCCTCGGGGATCTTGGATCCCTTTTTGTTTTTACGGACGAACTCCATGATCTTGAAGGCCTTGCCCTTCTCTACTCCGTATTTCTGGATCAGCGTCAGCATAATATCGTCACGACATCCGATAACCTCGGATACGGTACACACACCGTCGCGGATCAGATCCTGGGCATTGCCCACCCACATTCCCGTTCCGTGAGTAAGTCCCTCAATCTGCAACAGATCGGCAAAATTCTTGGGCTGTGCCTCCATCAGTACGTCACGGCTCAGCTTTGTTCCCATCTCAGGCAGGCCGAGGGTGGAGGTTTTGGCGTCGATCTGCTCCGGAGATACCCCGATAGGCTCCGTGGACGTAAATCCGCGGTACGCCGCCGGATCCGTCAGGGGCACGTCCAGAATCGGAACGCCGGAGTATTCCTCCATACGCTTGTATTTGGTGGGAATATCGTGTCCCAGAATATCCAGTTTGAGAATGGTATCGTGGAGATACTTAAACTCGAAGTGCGTGGTGATAATATCGGAATCCGCCTTATCTGCGGGGTGCTGGACAGGGGTAAAATCGTAGATCTCGTACTCTGCCGGTACGACGATGATACCGCCGGGATGCTGACCCGTAGTACGTTTCGTACCCAGGCATCCGCCAATCAGTCGCTCCATCTCCGCCCGGTTGACGGAAATGCCCTTATCCTCCAGGAAATGGGCGGTATAGCCAAAAGCGGTTTTATCCGCCAGCGTGCCGATGGTGCCGGCCTTGAATGCCTTGCCCGTACCAAAGAGGACCTCCGTGAATTTATGGGCATCCGCCTGTACGTCGCCGGAGAAGTTCAAATCGATATCGGGTGTTTTGTCGCCGTTAAAACCAAGGAAGGTCTCAAAGGGGATATCGTGACCGTCCTGGGCCAGATCCGTGCCGCAATTCGGACAGGATTTCGGCGGCAAATCGAATCCGGAGCCAACCGAGCCATCCTCAATAAATTCCGTATAACGGCATTTGGGACAGCGGTAATGGGGCGGCAAAGGATTCACTCGGGTGATACCCGCCATGGTGGCGGCAAAGGAGGATCCGACAGATCCTCGGGAGCCCACCTGATATCCCTTGGACTCACTGTTTTCCACCAGTTTACGGGCGATGATATACATGATCGCAAATCCGTTTTTGATGATGGAGTCCAATTCACGGGCCAGTCGAGCAGACACCTGCTCCGGCAAGGGATCGCCGTACAGCTGCTTCGCCAACTCCCAGCACTTCTCCGTCAACTCTTCCTCCGCACCGTCGATGTGGGGAGGATAGTTACCCGTGGGAATAGGACGGACGTTTTCGATCATATCCGCAATCTTATTCGGATTTTCGATAACGATTTCCCGTGCCGTTTCCGGATCGAGATAATCAAATTCGGCCAGCATCTCCTCCGTGGTGCGGAAATAGAGCTCGGTGATCTTATCCGCGTCGGAGAATTTCATACCGGAGAGAATGATGCGTCGGAAGATCTCATCCTCCGGATCCAGATAGTGGGCGTCGCAGGTGGCCACCACCGGCTTGCCCAATTTCTTACCCAAAGCGATGATCTTGCGGTTCAACTCCCGCAGAGCCTCATCATCCGCTACTTTTCCCTGTTCCACCAGGAAGCGGTTGTTGGTGATGGGCTGTACCTCCAGGTAATCGTAAAAGGAGGCAATATCCTCCAATTCCTGCTGGGGCTTTCCCTCCAGTACGGCGGTGAACAACTCACCCGCCTCGCAGGCGGATCCGATAATCAAACCTTCCCGCAACTCCATCAGCCGTGTCTTGGGAATACGGGGATTGCGGCGGTAGTATTTCAAATAGGAATCGGACACCAGACGGTACAGATTCTTCAGTCCAGTGGTATTCTTTACCAGGATGATCTGGTGATACGTTTTTAGTTTCAAAGGATCGGATCGGCTGCTCATCGCCGTGTTCAGCGCATCCATGGTGCAAATACCCTCATCCGCCAGCTTGTCCACCATCTTCTGGTATATCATTGCCAGCATTTCCGCGTCGTCGGAGGCACGGTGGTGATTGAATTCACCCAACTTGAAATACGTAGCCAACGTGTCCAGCTTGTGCTTGTTCAACTCGGGATTGACGTAGCGGGACATAGCCACCGTATCCAGATACCCGTTGGTAAACGGAATACCCAGATCCTCTGCTGCCTTGCGGATGAAGCTAATATCAAAGTTCGCGTTGTGGGCCACCAGCATACGGTCACCCACGAAGGCAAGAAACTCGGGCAGCACCACATCGATGGTGCGTTCATCTTTCACCATCTCATCGGTGATGCCGGTCAGCCTTACGATTTCCTCGGGAATCGGCACACCGGGATTGACAAGAGTGTTATATACCTCAAGAACCTTTCCGCCCTTGGCACGAACGGCACCGATTTCGGTAATCTTACAAGTCTGTGGAGAAAGACCTGTGGTTTCGATATCGAATACCACTACCTCTTCCTGGAGATCGTCCACACCCTTGCCGAAAACGGCACGGGCCGTATCGTCCACAAAGTAGGCCTCCACGCCGTAGAGAACCTTCATTCCCAGCTTTTCCGCCTTTTCCATGGCGGTGGGGAACGCCTGCAGATTGCCGTGATCCGTGATGGCGACGGCCTTGTGTCCCCATCGGTGAGCGGTTTCCACCAGCTCATCCGGCTTGGTGGTAGCGTCCATGGCGGACTGGCAGGTGTGCATATGGAGTTCGACACGTTTTTCCTCCGCGTTGTCCTGCCGCTTCACCTGCTTGACTCTTTGCACGTCGGCATATTGGAGATATACCTCACCGTCGAACTTGTCCACCTTCGCATCGCAACGGATCGCCACAGCGGTACCGTTTTTGAATATGGAAAACAGCTCATCCTGTCCGTCCTCGGTGATAACCGTTTTGACGAAAATGGATGAATCCCGGTCGGTGATACCGATGTTGACGGAAAGCTTATTGCTGTTTCGGATTTCCTTAGTCGTGGATCCGAACACACATCCAAGGACAGTAATTCCTTTATCGCCCGCTTTAACGGAACGGATCGGCACGGGATCACACACAACAAAGCTGTCGCCCACCAGCGCCTCCGGCGTGGACACGTCGAACTTCGTGCGGCCGCACTGAATGACGCCCTCCTCTATCCGTTTCGCCTCACCGTTTCCCTCAAACAGAGAAGCAACGCGTGTCAGATTGGGCTTATTATCACTGCCGTCAGTGGCAGTCTTTGCCTCTTCGGCGGCACGGGCAGCCGCAGCCGCCTGTCTTGCGGGAATCTGTGCCGCTTCTTCACGCAGCCACGCTTCTCTGGCTGCCTCATAGTCCTTGTATTGCTCCGCATAATCCGCGGCCTGCACGATCTTCACAGAACGATCCAGCCCGAATTCACTGCGGATAATGCCCGTCAGGATCTCGCCGGTTTTGGCCAGATCCAAAAGATCAATTCCCCCTTGCAAAAAAGGAATGTGTATCTCGATCATGTCACCGTTTTCCACAATCTCATACCGATCGAAGAAACCGTTGACCACACTGCCGATGCGCTTAGCCTCAAGCAGCACTTCATCCATATATTTTGTGGAGAACAATTCAGCCGGATAATGGGGGAAAAGCCGAACGGAATTCTGGGAATAGAACTCCGTCAGTGCCGCTTCCGTTTCATACAGAACGGATTTGCGGAACAACTTGGGCAAGGAGAAGTTGACCTCCACCATTTTGGCTTCCTGAGCCGCCCGGATCCGTATATCCTCCGCCAAGGCAAACAACTCACGCTGTGCCTGCGATACAGGCTTATAGCGTGAGAAGTATTCCCCGAGTGTTCTTTTTTTCTTTTCAGTCGTCATTATGTATTCTCCGCCCCGGTATCAAGAAATTGATATGTTTCACTGAGAAGGCGCTCTACGATCTGATCTTCCTCCACACGGCACACCGTCTCCCCGTTACGGAACAGAACGGCAAATCCGTCCCCGCCGGCAATACCGAAATCTGCGTCCCGCGCTTCACCCGGGCCGTTGACAACGCATCCCATAACGGCTACCTTGACGGTTTTACCGCCGGTATCGATATCCTTCACCGCTTCTTTGAAGCGTGCGGCCAACCCGATCAGATCAATTTTCGTGCGGCCGCATGTGGGACAGGATATCACCTCTACACTGCCACGGGAATCCAAGCCGAAAATACGGAGCAGCTCCCTGCCCGCGCGAACCTCCTCCACCACGTCGGCGGTCAAGGACACGCGCAAGGTGTCGCCAATACCGTCCGTCAGAAGCGCACCGATACCGGCGGCATTTTTGATCAATCCCGTATAGGAATCACCGGCCTCCGTAACGCCGAGGTGCAAAGGATAAGAGCATCCCTTTGCTGCCAAGCGATAGACCTCCACGGAATCCTGCACGGAGGAAGTTTTCAAAGAAAGAACAATATCGGAAAACCCGAATTTCTCCAGCATCTCTGCCTGGGCAAAAGCAGATTCCACCAATGCCTCCGGTGTAGGACGGCCGTAGGTCTTCCGCAATTCTGCGGCAAGAGATCCTCCGTTCACACCGATGCGGATGGGAATGCCGGCCGATTTGCAGGCCTCAGCCACCTCGCGCACCTTCCATTCCGCTCCGATATTGCCCGGATTGATGCGAATCTTGGATGCCCCCGCCTTTACAGCGGCAAGGGCCAACGAATAGTCAAAATGTATATCGGCCACAAGAGGGACGGTAATTCCCTGCCGGCGCAAACAGGAAAACACCTCAGCGGACTCCGCGTCCGGTACAGCCAGACGAACGATATCGCATCCGGCATCTGCCAGCCGCTTGGTTTGCGCTAAAGCAGCATTAAAATCATGGGACGGTGTATTCAGCATAGACTGAACCGGGATAGGTGCCCCGCCGCCAATCTGCACGCCGCCCACACGGACTGCGCGACTGATTCTTCTTTCCTGTTTCATAATAACTCCATTTAACGGATCAATCCGATAATATCTTTGAAGGTAACGATTACCATAAAGAGCATAAGGATCGCCAAGCCGGCGAAATGAATATACCCTTCCACGCGACGGGAAACCGGCTTGCGGCGAATTCCCTCAACTAAAAGGAAAACAAGCCGTCCGCCGTCCAGTGCCGGCAGGGGAAGCAAATTCATAACACCCAGATTCATACTGATGACAACCGCCAGATAAACCATATTGGCGATGCCGGTAGACGCAGCCTCCGACATAGCCTGGGTAACGCCCACAGGACCGGATACGGCCTCCATGCCATAACGTCCGCTGACAAGATCGTACAGGGATTCCCAGATCATCTTGATGGTAGAAGCGGAGCGGACTGCGGCGTGCTTCAGAATGTTGACAGGCGTCTTAGCCTCCGCATAGGGAATAAAGTCCACGGTTCCGAAAACCACCCCGGAGTCCGTAATGGTGGGAAATACCACGTCTGCAAGAGTGATTTCCGCACCGTCACGTTTTACGGTAATGTCGATCGGTTCAACACCCTTACGCATAATCTCGTAGAGCAGATCGTTGAACGTATATACACGAGTACCGTCTACCGCTGTGATCTGATCCATAGGCTGCAGATACTGCACGCTGGTACTGTTTTCATCGAAAGAATGAATAATTGTGGAAGGCAGCGCCTTGGACGATGCCACCAGAATGCTCATCACCAGAATGCCCGCTACCAGATTAACGGTAGCGCCGGCGGCGGTGATGATGAACCGCTGCCACACCGGCTTTCTGTGAAAGGCGTTGGGATCATCCGACTCCTCATCCTCACCCGCCATGCTGACAAATCCACCAAACGGAAGAAGTCGGAGTGAGTACGCGATACCGGATTTTTTCGATGTATAAGAGACCACCTTCGGTCCCATACCGTTGGGAAACTCATTGACAGTCACGCGGAACAACCGGGCAAAGAAGAAATGCCCCGCCTCGTGAATGAGAATCAAAAAGCCAAAAATAAATATAGCAAGAAGAACGTATATAAAGTCCATTGCCTACGTCCACCTTTCCGTATGCGCTGCGTCAGCGCGTGTATTTTTCCAAAATTCTGCGGGTTGCTTCTCTCGCGGCACGCTCCGCTTCGTAGATATCCTCCACGCAAATCGGCACAAAGTCCGCAGTCTGTGCCATGACTTCCATAACTGCGTCGGCCATCGAATTAAGCGAAATCTCCCCACGCAGGAATGCGGCTACCGCTTCCTCATCGGCGGCCACCAGCGCGGTGGGAGCAATACCGTCGCGTCGGATAGCATCTCTTGCCGCATTGAGAAGCGGGAACGTATCCGTATCGGGAGCATCAAAGGTCAGGGAATGCAGAGCAGCAAAATCCAATCCATCTCCATCCACCCAGGCACGGGAGGGATAGGAAGCGGCATAGCGAATGCAGGAACGCATATCCGGCGCCCCCAGTTGAGCGATCACGGTATTATCAATATACTCCACCATAGAATGGATTATACTCTGCCGGTGAACCAGCACGTCCACCTGATCCACGCTGACACCAAACAGCCGCACAGCCTCGATCACCTCGAAGCCCTTATTCATAAGGGTTGCGCAATCGATGGTGATTTTCGGCCCCATTTTCCACGTGGGATGGGCCAGAGCGGCCTCCGGAGTTACACTCTCCAAACGAGCCTTGTCCCAGCCGAAGAAGGGACCGCCGGATGCGGTAAGCAGAATCCGCTTTACAATGGAGGAGCCGCCGCATCCGTCCGCACGGGCGGCGCCCGATGCGGCAAGACACTGAAAAATAGCGCTGTGCTCACTGTCCACGGGAATCAGCTGACCGCCGCTCTTTTTCAGTTCGTCATAGATCCAATTGCCCGCGGTAATAATGGCCTCTTTGTTGGCCATACCGATCCGCGCGCCGGTTTTCGCCACAGCGATAGCGGATGGAAGTCCGGCCAGACCGGCAATGGAGTGAATGATCAGATCCGCACCGCACTCCTCAATACCGCGGCAAACCGCATCCGAGCCGCCATAGACGGCGATATCTTCCCCCGCCAGTGCCAGGCGAAGATCGTCGGCCGCAGCTTCACTGTCCATCGTACAGATCACAGGCTTATACTGCCGCGCCTGCTCCGCCACCGTACGGAAATCCCGTCCGGCAGAAAGCATAACGATTCGGCAGCCCATGGCGCTGAGCGCGTCAATGGCCTGCTTTCCCACACTGCCCGTACTGCCGAGAATGGCTACCCGCAACGGATTTTCCGGTGTAGATACAAACGGGTGCAAATTATTATTTTCCATCATTGAAACAACTGAATTCCTTTGAAAATTTCGCACAGGATCACAACCAGCGGTACAACGCCCAAAACGCTGTCAAAGCGATCCAGGATACCGCCGTGTCCGGGGAGAATAAAGCCATAGTCCTTGATGCCGTACTTACGTTTGATATGCGACATGATCAGATCGCCGACCTGAGAGATCACGGCGATCACTGCGCCGATCAGGGCAAGAGCAAGATAGCTGACGGAGGTAATCTCACCGATAAACGTCTTCAGAATAAATCCGTACAGCATAGCCGCCAGCGCGCAGAAAACCACGCCGCCGATCGCACCCTCCACCGTCTTTTTCGGGCTTACGTCGGGGATCAGCTTATGACGGCCGAACAAGCGACCGCAGAAATAAGCAAACACATCGGAAATCCACGGGCCGTACAGGGTGAGGATCACCAGATACAAACCGAAATCCCGGTCACGGAGCATCACCAGCGCCCCAAATGACACCAGTATGTAAAATACCGTGGTATAAGACGCAAACACGTCCTCGAGAACCAGCTTTCCGTGAGAAAACACGCTGATTGCGAAAAGATAGATCAGGTACACAAACATAGCGATCATAAAGATAAGCAGTACCTCATATGCCGTGGCGCAGTAGCGCAGGGCAAAGGGGAAAACCGCCGCCATAAGAAGTGCGGGCACGGAAATCGCCAATTTGCGCCGTGTGCCTACACAGCCCAGCATTTCAAACACAGCCATCACGCTCATAGCCGCCACAAAAACGGGCCAGGCCACGGTCTGGGAGAAAAGGCACAGCGGTGCAGTCACCAATATAATAAAGATAGCAGTAATTACTCTCGTACGCATGGAATCACCTTCCGCTAATTATTTATACCGTCACACGCCGCCGTAGCGTCGCTTACGGCGGGAAAACTCCGTTACGGCCTCATAGAGATCCTTCTCGGAGAAATCGGGCCACAGTGTGTCTGTAAAATACAGCTCGGCATACGCGGCCTGCCACAAAAGGAAATTGGACAAACGATACTCACCCGCAGTCCGGACGATCAGATCCGGATCGACGCAATGCCCGGTATACAATGCGGCAGATACATCCGCCTCGGTTATTTCGCCGCCCAGCTCTGCCAGCTTACGGCAAGCCTGCACCAATTCCGCACGTCCGCCATAATTCAAGGCAATGTTCAAAAGCGAGGGGTTATCCTTTGTCAACTCCTCCAGTGCGGCACATTTTTCAGCCAATGCGGGTGCAAGACCGCTCTTATCACCGAGGAAGACGTAACGAATCCTGTTCTTCTCGTTATCCTCTTTGGCTTCCTTGATGAAGCGATCCAACAGCTGCATGATTGCGTTGACTTCGAGGACCGGGCGCTTCCAATTCTCGGTGGAAAAGGCGTACACCGTCACCGCATGAATACCGATATCGCCGCACAGACGGACGATCTTCTTCAAATTCTCCGCACCGGCACGATGGCCCATTTCGCGGATCTGGTTCCGTTTTGTCGCCCATCTTCCGTTTCCGTCCATAATGAACGCGATGTGTTTGAGGGACGTTTTCGCCACCACTTCGCGCAGTGCAATAATCTCGTTGTTTTCCATACTGTTTCAAAATATCCGCGTATAGCAATAACCGCCCCGGCCTCCGTAAACGCGTTCGGTGCCAAGGCGATCATTACAGACGTTACGCGACTGCGGCGGATGCCGTCAGATCTCCATAATTTCCTTATCTTTCTTCGCTGTGATTTCATCAATGAGCTTGATGTACTTATCCGTCAGATCCTGTACGTTCTTCTCGGAAGCCTTCTGCTCATCCTCGTTCATCTCAGATGCCTTTTTCATATCCTTGCACTTATCGTTTGCCTCACGGCGGATATTGCGCAGTGCAACCTTAGCATCCTCACCCATCTTGGCGATCTGCTTCTTCAGTTCCTTACGGCGCTCCTCAGTGAGCTGGGGGAACATCAGGCGGATAACCTTGCCGTCGTTGGAAGGGGTAATACCTACGTCGGAGGCCAAAATTGCCTTCTCAATGGGCTTGTTCAAGGAAGCATCCCAAGGAGTGATGGTCAGAGTTCTTGCATCCGACACGTTTACGTTTGCAACGCTGCTGATGGGGGTAGGGGTGCCGTAGTAATCAACGGTTACGCGGGACAGAACAGCGGCATTGGCACGGCCTACACGTACGCTGGCCAAATTGTCTTCGTAAACCTCAATCGTCTTTTTCATTTTGCTTTCATAAGCTATGGTATCCAGTTTCATTTCTGTACTCCTCCTTTGACTATTGTTCCGAGCTTTTCGCCCATAATTACTCTTGAAATGTTCTTCGGGTCATCCAAACCGAAGATGTGGATCGGCATCTTATTCTCCATAGCAAACGCCGTTGCGGTAATGTCGATGGCGGTAAGATGATTGTCCAGGATGTGCATATAATCCACCTCATGCAGAGGCTTTGCGGACGGATCCTTGCGGGGATCTGCGGTGTATATAGCGTCGATTTTCTTAGCCATCAGGGTTACATCGGCACCGATCTCTGCCGCGCGAAGCACAGCCGCCGTA
>JBGVKV010000128.1:0-19020 GCA_045123975.1 Eubacteriales bacterium
CGCCAGCGGGCACACGGAGGTTTTCGATATATCCGTGATCTCAAACAGTTCGGGATGGAGCTTGTTGCCCGTGCCCATGGAGGAGATCACGGGAACGCCCGCCGTTTTGGCCCGGGCGATGATTTCCAGCTTGGCGGATACGGTATCGATGGCGTCCGCCACGTAGGACAGCCCCTCAAAGGGGATTTGATCCGCCACCTCGGGAAGATAGAATAAATCATACGTTTCCACCCGGCATTCCGGTGCCACCAGGCGGATCCGCTCTCTCGCGGCGTCGGTTTTCCGCATGCCCACCGTGTCGGCGGTGGCAAACAGCTGCCGATTCAGATTGGAGGGAGCGATCTCATCCCCGTCGATGAGCAACAGGGAACCAACCCCGGCACGGGCCAGGGCTTCCGCAATATAACTGCCCACACCGCCCAGACCGAATACGGCCACACGGGCACCGTGGAGTTTGGTCATCGCCTCCTCCCCGATCAGGGCAAGAGTGCGGGAATGTATGTTTTCCATAGTCGATCCTTTCTTGTGGGGGAGTGGAAAAAGTTTTCGTCCACCTTTTTCAAAAGGTGGCGGGGTTCGGGCGAGCAGCCCGAAATATATATGGCGATTTATCCACAAATCACACAATCAATCCCCCCGCTACTACGGCGTCGCCGTCGTAGAGCACGAGGGACTGCCCCGGCGAGGGTGCCCGTGCGGGCTCGTCCAGATCCACCCGCAGTCGATCGCCGTCCATAACGGCGGTGCAGGGGAATTCCGCTCTTGCGTAGCGCAGTTTCACGCTGAGCCGTCGGGGACTGTCTAAATCCCCCGGGGCGGCGGCCATATACCGCACGTCCTCGGCGTACACGGTCTTCCCGTAGGGATCCTCCGGGGATATGGTCACCCGGTTGCGTTCCGCATCCCGTGCGGTGACAAACATATGCCGACCGAGGGCGATGCCCAAGCCCCGCCGCTGACCGACGGTGTAGCATGCCTGGTTTTTGGACGGGCCCAGCACCCGTCCTTCTTCATCGATAAACTGACCGGGGGTCAGATCCATCCCCGTCTCGGCGAGGAACTTCGTGTAATCCCCGTGGGGGATGAAGCAGATATCCTGGGAATCCTTGGTCTTGGCACCGGGAATGCCGGCGGCCTCTGCCATCTGCCGCACCTGCTCTTTCGTATATTCCCCGAGAGGGAATACCAGACGGGACAGCGCTTCCTGGGGCAGCTGCCACAGCATATAGCTTTGATCCTTCAGAGGATCCGCCGCCTTGGCCACCGCAATGCGGGATCCGCATCGGATCAGGCGGGCGTAGTGGCCGGTGGCGGCATAAGCGCAATCCGTCTCATCGGCGAATTTCATCAGATAGGGGAACTTGATCATCCGATTGCAGATCACGCAGGGATTGGGTGTCCGCCCTGCGGCGTACTCCGCCACAAAATTCGCTTTGATGGCGGCGGCAAATTCCTCGGCGATGTCCAGTACCGTCAAGGGGATAGTGAGCGATCGGCACACCGCCTCCGCTCCTACGGAAGGGGGCGTCATGGCGGGATCGTGATGGACGAGAAAGGTGACGCCGCAGACGTCGTATCCCGCCTCCATCAAGAGCCGCGCGCTGAGACTGCTGTCCACGCCTCCGCTCATGGCGAGGGCGACTCGTTTATCCTTCATGTTCACTCCGTCAAAGGGCACCGCGGATTATGCTGTCCTCGGTGAGGATCAGATAACCGTGGGCGCTGTTTTCCTTGGGGATGGATACGGATCCCGGATTCAGACAGCGGATCTTTCCGCCGGGAATTTCCCGCATCTCATCCATAGGCACATGGGTGTGTCCGGAGAGGAGAATATCTCCATCGGTGAGAGGCGGCGGATTGTCCGGGCCGAACTTGTGGCCGTGGGTAGCGTAAATCACCCGATCGCCCAGGGCGATGACGGCATAGTCCGCCATTACGGGGAAGGGGAGCACCATCTGATCCACCTCGGCCTCGCAGTTTCCGCGGACGCAGAGGATCTTATCCTTATAGGGGGACAGCAGGGCGATCACCTGCTTGGGGGCGTAGCCCTCAGGCAGATCGTTGCGGGGGCCGTGATAGAGTACGTCGCCCAGCAAGAGAAGCCGATCGGCGCCGGAGGCATCGAAGGCGGCGAGCATTTTTTCGCACCAAAGAGCGGAGCCGTGAATGTCGGATGCAACAAATACAGATTTCATGTATGAATTCCTTATCAAAAAATTATTTTCCCACACAGAAGCGGGCAAAAATGCCGGCGATGATGTCCTCGTCCACGGCGCGGCCGTCCACGCCGCGAATCTCAGCCAGAGCGCTTTCGCATACGGTGCAAACCGCGTCCAAGGGATCGCCCATGGTAAGGCCGCACAGCGCGTCGCTGAGCAGATCGTAGGCAAGGGTGAGGGAGGACTCCTGACGGGCGTCCCAGATCACGGCGTCGTGTTCCGTGTCCAGCTTGTCCGTGCCGGCGATCTCGGCGATCACCCGGCGCAATTCCTCCATGCCGTCCCCGGTTTTGGCGGAGAGGGAGATCGTATAATCGGCACGGGTAGTGAAGGCTTCCGCTTCCTCTGCCGAGAGGGCGCAGCCCGTGTCGGATTTATTGAAGATTACTACGGTAGGCACGGCCAGAGCGCACACCTCCTCGAAGAGGGCGGTGCAGTCGGCACGCAAAGGAGCGCCCGCATCCAAAACGAAGAGCACAAGAGAGGCGCCGGCCAGCTTGTCCTTGGCCCGCTGTACGCCGATCTGTTCCACGGCATCACTGCCTTCGCGAATGCCGGCGGTGTCATACAGAAGCAGGGTAACGCCGCCGATGTCCGCCGAGGCGGAGAGCACGTCTCTCGTGGTACCGGGGATGTCGGTGACGATGGCTTCCTCCCGGCCCAGCAGAGCGTTGTAGAGAGAGCTTTTGCCGCTGTTGGGCAATCCCGCAATGACGGTGGGAATGCCTTCGGCAATGGCCTGTCCCGTTTTATACGTGCGCCGCAGAGCGTCGATATCCGCCCGGGCGGTTTGTACGGTAGTAAGAATCTGCCTCTCCCCCTCGTCGCCCACGTCCTCCTCGGGGTAATCGATGGCGGCGTAGAGGGCCGAGAGCACCTCGGTCAGAGCGGTGGCGATCCTGTCCAGCGCACGGGATACGTTGCCCCGTGCGGCACCGGAGGCCAGTGCCCGGCGGCTTTCCGTGTCCGCGTCGATGAGCAGACCGATGGCCTGGGCTTCGCTGAGAGTCATTTTTCCGTTCACAAAGGCACGGCGGGTGAAATCCCCCGGGCCTGCGGGTACGGCACCCGCCGCAAAGGCCGCCGCCAGGGTGGCCCGGGTCACGGCGGTACCGCCGTGGCAGGTGATCTCTGCCACGTCCTCCCCCGTAAAGGAGGCAGGAGCACGGTAGAGAATGGCCAGGCCCGTGTCGATCGCATCACCCGTTTTGGGGTGACAGATGGTGCCGAAGACAGCCCGACGGGATTCTCTTTCGGTCAGCGGTGCGCCCGCCATGGGGCGGAACATAGCCGATGCCACGGATACGGCATCCTCACCGCTTATGCGGATCAGTGCCACGCCGCCCTTGCCGGGCGGGGTGGATACGGCAGCAATGGTTTCAAACATAGGGAACTCCCTTTTTATCAGTCTTGAGTGGGACGGTACAGCTTGGCCAGACCGCCCTCGGAGGTTTCGCGGTATACGTGGGACAGATCCCGTCCCGTCTGGTACATGGTTTTCACGATGAGATCAAAGGAGATCTTGCGGCTGTGGGAGAGGAAGTTGGCCAGGCTCATGGCGTTGATGGCGCGCATAGCGGCCACGGCGTTCCGCTCGATGCAGGGGATCTGCACCAACCCGCACACGGGATCACAGGTCAGACCCAGATGATGCTCCAGGGCGATCTCCGCCGCGTATTCGATCTGATCGATACCCATGCCGTACAATTCCGCCAGAGCGGTGGCGGCCATGGAGCAGGCGGTACCAACCTCTGCCTGGCATCCGCATTCCGCTCCGCTGATGGAGGCGTTGCGGGCTACAATGGCACCCACCAGGCCTGCCGCTGCCAGAGCACGGATCACGTCGTTGTCCGTAAAGCCGTTTTTCTCCTGCATATATTTCAGCACGGCGGGAACCACGCCGCAGGCACCGCAGGTGGGTGCCGTGACGATCAGCCCGCAGTCCGCGTTCTGCTCGCTGACCGCGAAGGCGTAGGCGCACACGATGCGGTTCTCCCTGGTCTGGGGGCTCTCGTCGATGTGCCGCTGGTTAAACAGATACTGTGCCTTTCGCTCCACGCCCAGTCCGCCGGGCAGGGTACCCGTGTGGGTCAGGCCCTCACGGATAGCGGCGCTCATGGTTTGCCACACGTTCCCAAGGAAGTCGGGGAAATCCTTGTCCTCGTGGGCGAATACGTAATCGGAGAGGCGGATGCCCTCTTTCTTACAGAGAGCGGCAATGGATGTGAAATCGTTCTCGGGATAGACTTCTTCCTCTGCCGGAGCCACCGGATCGCCCTCGAAGCGGATCTCACCGCCGCCGATGGACAACACCCGTGCCCGCGCGATCTCGCACTGGCCCCGATAGGCGATCAGATCCATGGTGTTGGGATGGGGCAGGGGAATATCGTCGGTGACGAAACGGATTTCGGTGGGAATGGGGGCAAAGGTTTCCCTGAGGGCCCGATCGGTGCCGTGACCTTCGCCGGTCTTGGCAAGGGATCCGTACAGGATTACCTCCATACGGTCTGCCGTGGGGTTTTCCTCACGGAAACGCTTGGCGGCGTATACCGGCCCCATGGTGTGGGAACTGGAGGGTCCCCGTCCGGTTTTATATATGTTCTTGATCGATTGCATAACGTCCTCCCGAAGCGGCAATTTTCAACTATAATTTACTATACCATATTGTGGAATCGAAATCAATTCACAATAGGATTTTCGCGTACCGTATTGCTATAAATAAGCACTTTTGATATAATGAAGGGGGAGTGAGCTTTGGCAAAAATTGCAGGCCGGTTACCCCCGTATCAGATCGGCTACTGTGGCTCCCACAAAGGCTGTCAGATCCTCGGGAGAGAGGCACAACTGCAGCCCTCTTTGTCCCCCGCTGACGTAGATTTTATCGTACAGAATGGACGTTTCGTCCAAAAAGGTGGGATACTTTTTCTTCATGCCCACGGGGGAGCATCCGCCGCGGATATATCCCGTCACGGAGAGCATGTCCTTCACGTGGATCATCTCCACGCTTTTTTCCCCGGCGGCCGCGGCGCATTTCTTCAGATCCAATTCTTCCGCCACGGGGATGCAGAACACAAAGTACCCGCCCCGGGATCCCTTGGTGACCAGGGTTTTGAACATACAGCCCGGATCCTCGATCCCGAGAATTTCCGCGGTGTGCACACCGCTCAGATCGTCCTCATCTACGGGATATGTTTCCGCGGTGAAGGGGATCCCCTGCTCCTCCAGCAGCCGCATGGCATTGGTTTTTGTCATATTTATCGCCTCGATTTTCGTATTACGTATATTATACGGCAAACGGGATGGGAATACAATCCCCGCAGGGGATTGTGGCTGCAAAAAAATTTGCAATCCAATGAAACAAACGGGTGGAAAATCCGTCCAATAGAGCATAAGGATATCTATGCCCGTTTTCTATCTTGTCAAAGAAAGAGTAAGTTATGCCGAAAACAAAAGTAAGAAACGACCGCAAGGCGGAGGAGCGCCGCTGTCGGGATAAGGCGCGCCTCAGGGAAATGCGAAGGACCCGGTGGTTCTTCATGCCCAGCCTTATCGGCGTCAGCGTGTTTTTCCTGATCCCCTTTTTCGTGGTGATCTACTACAGCATGGTGGACAATCCCGTGTCCGGCAATTTTGTGGGACTGTCCAACTTCATCGCCCTGCTCAAAAATATGGCCTTCCGCCGGGCGGCACTCAATACGGCCACATTCTCTTTGATCGCCGTGCCTCTGGCGGTGATCCTACCCCTTCTCATCGCCATTCTTCTGATGCAGAAGCTTCCCATGAAGAGCTTGTTCCGCACGGTGCTGATCAGTCCTCTGATGGTGCCCATCGCTTCCATCGTCCTCATCTGGGAGGTGCTCTTCCATAACAACGGCGTGGTCAACGAGTGGATCATCAGCCTGGGCGGCACCGCTATCGACTGGTTCAAAAGCGATTTCAGCCAGTTCACCATCGTGCTTCTCTATCTTTGGAAGAACGTGGGATACAACATGATCCTCTTTATGGCGGCACTGGCAGGCATTCCGAAGGATATCACGGAGGCCGCCGCCCTGGACGGCGCCAGCGGGCTCCAGACCTTCTTCCGCATCAAGGTGCCCTATCTGTCCTCCACCATTCTGTTCGTGACGATTTTGTCGGTGATCAACTCCTTCAAGGTGTTCCGGGAGGTGTACCTCCTCACGGGAGATTATCCCTACGATTCCCTGTACCTGCTCCAGCACTTCATGAACAATATGTTCAAGAGCCTGGATTATCAGAAGCTGTCCAGCGCGGCCATTCTGATGGGCATCGTGATGGTACTCATCATCGGTCTCCTTTTCTGGATCGATCGGAAGCTGGGAAAGGATATCGAGGAGTGACACAATGAAACACAAAAAATTACAAGGCACGGCGCGTATCATTCTTTTGGGGGCCGCTACCGTATTTCTGTGCGCCATGTCGATTCTGTTTCTGACCCCCATCGTTCTGACACTCACCAATTCCTTTATGTCCCAGACGGAGATTGCCTCCAACTACGGCAAAATCTTTGACAGCGTCACCTCCGCCGGCACCTACGTGTCCGACAAGGTGAACTTGAAGATCATCCCCGATCTGGTCAGCTTCAGCCAGTACGAAACCGTATTGCTGAAAAGCCCGGACTATCTCTTCAAATTCTGGAATTCGGTGATTCTGGTGGTGCCTATCGTGCTCTTCCAGACCCTGGTGGCTCTCCTGGCCGCCTACGGCTTCGCCCGATTCGATACCAAATGGCGAAACGCCATCTTCTTTACTTATATTATCCTGATGCTGATGCCCTATCAGGTCACCCTGGTGCCCAATTACCTGGTGGCCGACTGGCTGGGCATACTGGATACCCGCTGGGCCATCATTCTGCCCGGCATCTTCTCTCCCTTTGCCGTCTTCATTCTGACCAAGTTCATGCGGCGCATCCCCTCCTCGGTGATTGAGGCCGCCAAGCTGGACGGCGCCGGCGAGTGGCAGATCTTCACAAAGATCTGCGCCCCTATGTCCGGTGGCATCGTGGCCTCCGTGGCCATCCTGGTGTACATCGACTACTGGAATATGGTAGAGCAGCCCCTGGTCCTTCTGACCGGTGAGGCGGAGGCGCTCCATCCCCTGTCCGTATTCTTGTCCAAGATCAATACGGGCGATGCGGGCGTGGCCTTCTGCGTGGCAGCTATCTATATGATCATTCCGCTTCTTATCTTCCTGTATTGCGAGGATTACCTCGTGGAGGGAGTTTCCTATTCCGGCGGCCTGAAGGGCTGATTCCATACCAAGTGCTGAAAGGAAGTACCGAAAAATGACCGAATCTACGATCAAACGCCGTATCTGGATCCGCAACGCCATCATTCTGATTCTGATTGCGCTGCTGCTCCTTACGCTGTTTTCCAACACCATTCTGAATCACTCTCTGCCGGAGGTGGCCGTGCAGTATCCCCAGTACACCTCCATTGCTTCCCGCATCCGTGCCACCGGCACGGTGGAGGCCAATCAGAGCTTCCAGCTGAGCATTGAGCAGTCCCGTGCCGTGGAATCGATCCACGTACGCGTGGGACAGCTCGTCAATAAAGGCGACGTTTTGATGACGCTGGAGGCTGGCGATTCCAAGGAGTTGGACGACGCCAGACTGGCTCTCAGCAATCTGAAGCTGGAGCTGATCCGCAAACAGCAGGAAAATCCTGCTCTTCAGTCCGACGCGGCCAAGGATAATTACGAGAATCTGCTGGCGGAATTGAGCGATGCGAGAGCGACTCTTGTGCTGATTCAGCGGGAGTTGGCCGATATCAAGGCCCTCCAGGACAAGGTTCCCACCCTGGATGAGATCCGCAACGCGGAGGTGGTGGTGGAGCAGTCCCAGCAGATGCTGGATCTCTACACCACGGAGATCGCCCGTCTGGCGGGCAAACAGGGTACGCTGGGCGGCAACGGCTACTACACCGCCGATGAGATCGCCGAGATGCTCGATAAAGCGCAGAGCGCATACGACAGTGCCCGGGAGGAAGAGAACAAGACCGCTCTCGCTTACGACCGTGCCAACACCGATGTGAAAACCTGGGAGGACCGGGTGGCCGCCGCCAAGAAGACGTTGGAGAACGCCAAGAAGGCGGCCGAGGGTTACGAAACCTACAATCCGGGCGGTGTGACTCTGGAGCAGGTGGAAGCGAAGAAGGCGGAGATGGAGAAATACAAGAGCGAGCTGGAGCAGGCCGAGCGGTACTTTACGGAGGATCGCTACCTCGCGGCCAAGGCCGCTTACGATGCGGCTCGCGAGGAATACGACAGCAAGAAAAATACCGCATCGGCGGATGAACTGGCGCTCTTGAAGAAAGCAGTAGAGGACGCAGCCGATGCGTTGAAGGCACAGGAGCAGGAGTACAACGCTCTTGTAACACTGCGGCAGAACGCCTATACAGCGGAGCAGCAGTACAATAGCCTGACCTTGCAGTATATGCAGTCCGCCCAGTCGGATGCGATCCTGAAACAGCTGAACCGCGCGGTGGAACAGGCACAGTACGAAGCGGATATGCTGGAATCCACCCGCCAGAATGCGGAGAAGACGCTGGCCGAGAAAAAATCCGCCTACGAAAAGGCTCATGAAGCCGTACAGCAGGCGGAGACCGAGCTGAAGCGGGTACAGAACTACGAAAGCTATGAGGCACTGGGTGAGGAGATCAAGGAACTGACCGCCCAGAAGAACGATGTGGAAAAGCAAATGAAGGATGCCCAGGCGCTGATCGACAGCGGCTCCGACGAGGGTGTCCGCCAGCTTCAGACCCGCATCAACGAGAAGAACCGGGAAATTACCGCCCAGTCCAAGACGGTCAGCAATCTGGAGAAGCAGGTGGCGGATGCCAAGGCGTTGGCCGACGGCTCCAGTGATGCCGCCAAGCTGAATCAGCAGCAGTACGAGATCGAACTGAAGCAGATCGAGGATCGGATCGCCAAGCAGGAAAAGGATATCGCCCGTCTGGAAAAGGCATCGGTAGAACCCACCCTGACATCTCCTGTCACCGGCGTGATCGAATCCATTTCCGTGGTGGTGGGTAAGATGGCGGAGGCCAATACCACGCTTATGAGCATCACCGTTTCGGATATGGGATACACGGTGAAGTGCACTGTGACCAGCGAGCAGGCTGCCAAGGTGAAGGTGGGCGACGAGGCCACCCTCCAGTGGTATTATGGAGGCAACGCTCCCACGGCCAAGGTCGTTTCCATCAAATCGGACGCCTCCAGCCAGGGTAAGAATAAGATCATCACCCTCAGCGTAACGGGCGAGGTTTCCCCCGGCACGTCTCTGACGTTTACCTTGGGTAATAAAAATGCTTCCTACGATTGCGTGGTGCCCAACAGCGCGGTTCGCGAGGATTCCGATGGCAAGTTCGTTTTGGTTGTCAGTGCCAAGAGCACGCCTTTGGGCAATCGCTACACCGCTAAGCGGGTTCCTGTGGAGGTAATTGCCTCCGACGAGATCAATTCCGCTTTGTCCGGTGACGTGTCCGGCCAGTACGTGATCACCACCTCCGCATCGCCCATATCCGACGGTATGCAGGTGCGGCTCAGCGAGAATAACGGATGAACATGAGACTACATAAAACATGGCGCACAGCGCTGGCGGTGTCCGCCGCCGCGCTGGTGCTTCTTATCGGTACGGCCGGCATCCTTGGCGGCGTCCGCCACGGGATTGCCTCCTCTATGCCCGATCAGCTGGCCGCAGGGCGGTGGGACGGCAAGGGTGCCTCGCAGCTCAGCGCATTCTTTGCTCCGGGCCAGGGAGACGTGCCCGGACGGATCTACTCCGTCACGGCATCGGTGGACCGGGCTATGCAGGATGCGTCGCTGGCAGCCCCCGAGGGGGGACGGCTTTGGTACTGTGCCTACAGTACGGAAGTGAACATGTATGCCCGTACGGAACGGGACAGTACGACTTTGCGGGTCAGCGTGATCGGCGGTGAGTATTTTATGATCCACCAGCCGGATCTTCTTGCCGGCAGTTATCTGCAGCCCGGCGGGGCGAATGCGGGCTACGTCTTTTTGGATGAGCGTGCCGCGTGGAAGCTGTTCGGTGCCGTCAACGTGGTGGGTATGCCTGTCACGTTGGGCGATGGGGAATACATCGTCTGCGGCGTAGGCGCCGTGCCCTCTGGTACGGTCTATGATGAGGCCTACGGCGAGACCCCGCGCGCCTATATCCTCTACGATTCTCCCGCTGCCGCGTCAGCGCGGGAGATCACCGTGTACGAGGCGGTCCTTCCCAATCCTGTGGACGGATTTGCCTTCGACGTGTTTGAAAAGAATTTCACCTCCGGCGCCGAATACACTGTGGTAGAGAATTCCACCCGATTCACTCCCTCCGCATTATGGGAGTATAGCAAGCATATGGATACCTTGGGCGTCCGCACGTCCTCCGTCACCTATCCCTGGTGGGAGAACGTGGCCCGGGTGGCACAGTATCGCTGTGCCTCTCTTCTGATCGCAGAGATCGTCCTGTACGCCCTTGCCTTGCTTTTGTGCCTCGTTTGGTGCGGCATTGCGTGGAAGCCCACAGGCGATATCATCTCCCGCGGATTCCATGCCGGCAAGGAATGGGCGGGGGAAACCTATAACCGACTTACACGAGTCAAACACTCAGCGGAAAATAAGGAGTAACTATGAAACTGAAGAAGATTTTGTGTGCCGCATTGGCTGTCGCCATGCTGGCGGGATGTGCTTCTTCCTTTGTTGGATGCGGCAAGAAGCAGGTAGCGGAAAAGCAGGTGGTGGATCACGTATACCGTGCCACCTATCTGGAGCAGCCCCAGGATATAAACTACGTTCAGCGGATGTTCGTGCAGGACGGATATGTGTACATGTACGGCGTCTACTATGACAGAGAAACCTATGAGTCCGAGATGCGCCTGTTCCGTATGGGAATGGACGGCTCCAATTTGACCCGGATGGATATGCCCGGAGTGGAACTGGAGAAGGGATCCAATATGCAGGAAATGCTTTTGGCTCCCGACGGATCTGTGTGGCAGGTTATATACACCTCCCATTACAATGAGGAAACCTACGAGTATTTTGAAGAGTACCGCGTCTATCACGTGGCTGCAGACGGCACCGTTCTGGCTGACGTAAACCCCAAGGATATCTGGGACAGACAGGCAGAGGATCCCGAAAACGGGGCGGAGAGCGGCATTTACCACTATATTCACTCCTGCATGATTCTGGATGGGGATTTCGTATTCCAGGATTCCAGCAGCACCCTCTACCGCCTGAGCGGTGACGGCCAGCTGGTGGGTGCGGTGGACGTTACCCCCTTGATGGAATCCGGTTATATCAACCGTATGCTGCAGGTGGACGGTAAGCTGACGCTGATGCATAACGACTATTCCGGTCCCCGGAGCAAGATGGCTCTGGTGGAAGTGGATTGGGATGCGAGCAAGCTTCTGGCTCCCGTGGAGCTGGACGCCAACATCTTCCAGAACGTATGGAATTTCTTTGACGGAGAAGGCTACACCTTCTATTACAGCACCCAGGACGCCGTGTACGGCTACGACGCCGCTACGCAGACCTCCACGGAGCTGCTCAACTTTATGAACTCCGATATGTCTGCCAACAACGTGAACGATATGGTGGTCCTGTCCCAGGATCAGTTTATCGCCCGCGGCTGGGATGATCTGACCGGAGAGGATTGCATTATGATCCTGAACCGGGTGCCCGACGATCAGATCGTGCCCAAATACATTCTGACGCTGGCCGTAGTGGGTGACGACTGGTCTCTTCGCAGCAGAGTTCTCCGTTTCAACCGCCAGAGTGAAGAATACAGAGTCCAGATCAAGAAATACTCCGTGGAAGAGTATTATGAGGAAGGTACGGAGTATCACTATCAGGAGCTGGTTGACAAGGCGGTTACTGCCCTGAACAACGATATCATTGCCGGACATATCCCCGACATTCTCCACGTCAATCAGTATATGCCCCTGGACAATTACATCTCCAAGGGAATGCTGGCGGATTTGTACACCTTCATCGACAACGACCCGGATATGAAGCGGGAGGACTACCTCACCAACGTCCTGGAAGCGCTTGAGGTAGGCGGCAAGCTGTACGAGGTTATGCCCTCCTTCAACGTGCGCACGCTGGTGGGTAAGGATTCCATGCTGGGCGGCCGTACGCAGTGGACCATGGGTGAATTCATCCAGTGGACCAAAACCATCCCCGAGGGATCCCGGGTGTTCTTCGATATGACACGGGATCAGCTTCTGGAGTTGTTCTGCACCTTCGCCTATGAGGAATTCGTGGATCCCGAAACGGGCAAGTGCTACTTCGATACCGAAGATTTCAAGCAGGTGCTTGAGTACGTAAACACTCTGTCCAATACGTCCGTGTGGGAAGAGCAGGACGGCTACGACGAGCAGTTCTACCAGGATTACGACAACCGATTCCGTGCGGATCTGGCTATGCTGGAGGAAATGTATCTCTCCTCCTTTGAATCCCTTCCTTCCTGGATGAGCTATACCTTCTTCACGGAAGATATTACCATGATCGGTCTGCCTTCCATGAACGGCAACGGATCGGCTATCACCATGGATTCCATGAGCTTTGCCATCAGCGCAAAATCTCCCGTCATCGACGGTGCCTGGGATTTCGTCAGCTACTTCCTCTCCCCGGAATATCAGGATTCCCTGGAGTACACCTTCCCCCTGCGTGTTTCCTCCCTGGAGAAGCTGGCCGATAAGGTAGTGGCCCAGCAGGCTGAGGAAAAGAAGAACTGGGAAGAGTATCTGCAGAACTACGGCGGAAACGACTACATCATCGACGACGATATGGTTGTGATGCCCACTGCGGAAACGGAAGCTCCCGCCGAAACGGAAGAGCCCCTCGAAACCGACGAGGACGTGGCTTTGGATACGGACATCATCGTAGAGGAGCCCATCATCGGCGGCGGTGTGATCGGTATGCCCAATCCCTACCCGAGAGATGAGTTCCGTGCGTTTTTGACGGAGGAGATGGCGGATGAGATCATCGAGTTCATCAAATCCCTGGATCACGTGCTTCGCTACAACGTGCCCGTAAACAACATCATCAAGGAAGAAGCGGCCCAGTATTTCGCCGGACAGAAGTCCCTGGACGATACGGTCCGCATCATCCAGAACCGCGTATCCACCTACGTGGCCGAGCGGAGATAATTACATAATAAGAGGGCCAAAAGGAATGACGTATATGAATCAAAAAACAGCACGCATCTCCTTTGCGGTGTGGTGGAGCGTTTTCACCGTTATCGGGGTCTGCATCCACTTCAGTGATGTCTCCTTTGGTATTCATGTATTGGGAAGTCTTCTCGGATTTCATATACCGACATGCACCCCATACTATACCGTCCTCTTTGGCTATTTCATGGACCGGGCAGAGTGGTGTCTGCTGTGGTGGCTGATATTAGCGGTGTTTGTTGTCTTGTGGATCGTGGCTTTGGTGCGGATCAATCGCAGCGGTATGTTTGAATATTTAATTCTTGGCGATCGGATTACAACACTGGGAATACTGATTATTACAACGATCGTGGGCGACGTGGATCTTAGCATCGGATGGATTTACGCCGCACTCTCCCTTGAGATTTTCCTTTGTGTATGGCTGCTTCGCCGGTATAAAAAGCCTCCGACGAGGCAAGCGGTACCTGCATAACGAAAAGTTACCACAAACCGATCAAACGGCTTGTGGTAACTTTATTTATAGGAGAAAACAAGCGGTCAAACAAAGCCTTCTCCTGCGGGAGAAGGGGGACCATTTTGTAACGCAAAATGGTGGATGAGGAGAGGGTTTGAATATACGACACCTCATCCGTCAGCGCGACGTTGGCTTCGCCAAGTCGGGCTGCCACCTTCCCCCACTGGGGAAGGCTTGGTGTGGTTCGTTCTTCAGAATGAGAAATAAAATTCCCACAAGCCGTTTGATCGGTTTGTGGGAATTTTTATGCTACTTTCTCCGATGAGAGTATCACGCAAACCCATCGGGGATGTTTTTTATTTTTTTGTATCCAGATCCTTGGGGATGCTGCCGCCGTTTTTCTCGTGCTGGCGGACACATTCCGTCAGCAGATATTCGATCTGTCCGTTGATGGAACGAAAATCCTCCTCCGCCCATCGGGCCAGGGCGGCAAACAGTTTCGGCGACACCCGCAAGGGGATCTGCTTTTTGATTTCCTTGTCTGCCATCAGTACAGACTACCAGAGTTTACCACAGGCTGTGCGTCCTTGTTGCCGCACAGGACCACCAACAGATTGGATACCATAGCTGCCTTGCGTTCCTCATCCAGATGGACGATGTCGTTCTCGTTCAGCTTGGCCAAAGCCATCTCCACCATGCCCACGGCGCCGTCCACGATCATCTTCCGCGCGTCTACGATGGCGGATGCCTGCTGCCGCTGGAGCATAACGGCCGCGATCTCCGGCGCGTAGGCCAGATAGGTGATGCGGGCTTCCACGATCTCCAGACCGGCCGCATTTACGCGGGACTGAATCTCGCCCTTGATGCGCTCTGCCACGATCTCGCTGGAGCCGCGCAGGGATCCTTCATCCGGCTCGCCGTCACCGGTGGTGTCCACGTTCTGTGCCACGTCGTAGGGATATACGCGCACGATGTTACGCAGAGCCGCATCGCACTGCAGGGACAAAAATTCCTTGTAGTTGTCCACGTTGAACACTGCTTTGGCGGTGTCGGCCACACGCCAGATCACGGCGATGCCGATCTCCACCGGATTGCCCAGGCAGTCGTTGATCTTCTGTTTGTTGTTGTTCAGGGTCATTACCTTGAGGGAGATTTTCTTATCCGCCGGTGCAACGGTGACCGATCCCGTGGAGGACACGGAGATAGCCGGTTTTACCTCGGAATTCACGTCTCCGCTCTGACGCAGAGAGGTTCTTGCCGCGGGATTCACCGCTACGGAGAAGGGATTGATGTAGTAGAATCCCTCACCCTTCAGCGTGCCGGTGTATTTACCGAACAGGGTCAGAACCAGTGCCTCCTGGGGCTTCAGCACGCGCAGGCCCAGGAAGGGGAACCAGCCGATGCAGATCCACACCAGGCCGATAACGAACAAAGGGATACCGTATCCGTAGCCCTCATCCATGAGGAGACCGCCGTAGATCATACCCGCAAAGGCGACCACGTAGGCGATGATGGAGCAAACCAGTACGTCCATGCCCCGTTTGGCTTTCAAAATTTTTTCTTCCATAATACCACTCCTTTGGCATATTTGATATTATTATGATATCACAAAGAATCGAGCGATGCAAGGGGTGTCGATAAAATTTTGCAATTTATTTACCGGGGAGCATTTCAATAGCGAATCGTGTCCGTGTCGAATATACTGACAGTGCGGGGAGTGAGGAATTTTTCTCTGTCATGACTAAAGACGGCGCCCTCGGAAAATACTATCTGTACAAGGGCGGCACTCGCCGCGGGAAGTATACCAAAACGGAGTGTGATAGCGTGAGTATCAAGCGCGGAGACATTTATTACGCAGACCTCAGTCCTGTCATCGGCAGTGAGCAGGGCGGCCTCCGACCGGTTCTGATCGTGCAGAACGATGTGGGCAACCGATACAGTCCCACGGTGATTGCGGCGGCAATCACCAGCAAGGTGGGAAAGACAAAATTGCCGACCCATATTGATATCCATGCCGACCGGGTCGGGTTGTCCCGGGATTCTGTGGTACTGCTGGAGCAGATACGCACCATTGATAAAAAAAGGCTGCGGGAAAAAATGGGGCACCTGGACGAGGATATGATGGGGGCGGTCAACGATGCCATCGGCATCAGCTTCGGCCTGCTTCCGCCGGGTGCGGAGAATCAGGTTCGATGAGGGGATACATACGCGGGGAAGGGGGATCTTTTTCTCGCGTATGGTTCAGATGGCAGAAAAAACGCGGACCCTTTTTGTGAAAAGGGTCCGCACCCCCAAAAAACTTTGAAAAATTATTTAATAAAGTTTTCGTCCACCTTTTTTAAGAGGTGGTGGGTGCGGGCAACGCCCGCGAAACGGCGTTTCTTTTTGAACTGTACCAATCAAAAACTCCCCTGCTTTGGCAGGGGAGTTTTCTTTATTTTCTCTTTTTCGTCTTCTCCACCTTGGGGCCGGAGAAAACGCCGAAAGCACGGCAGTTTGCAAGACCCAGCCAGTAGCTGATGAAGCCCAGAAGGATCGCCGGCACAGGCGCCAGCAGCCACAAAAAGGGACTTTCACCGATGGCCTGCATTACGCGAACGTACATAGCTTCCCAAAACATCATAATAGCGGTGGCGATTTTCAAAATCACCGAATCCCAGGCAAAGGGGCCGGCCTTGGAGCCCAGAATGTAAAGAACCGTGAGAAGGTAATTGGGAACGTTCACCGCCAGCATCAGGAAAAATCCCTTCAGGGGATTGTAGGCGGCGCGGCCCGCATCCGCCCGCAGACGGCAGGTGGCACCTTCATCCCACAGAACGATGTGGTTGAGGAATACAAGGAAAAATGCGCAGAATATACCGATCACCAGACCCAGCGTGGTGCTGTTGTCCGGCACGGCCAGAATCATCATACCGGAAAAGAAGGCTGCTCCGAACTGATAAAATAAAAGCTTGGACAGAATACGGGAATTATCCCGGAGAAAATTCAGCATATAAAATCCTCATTTTACAGTGGTATACGATTATTGTAGTAAAAATCCCGCCCTGTGGCAAGGGCGGGGGAGGAAAGTTTACAAAATAGCCACGGAAAGGATACGATTTTTCCGCAATCCGTCAGGGTGTGGACGGGATGGGCTCAAAACTCCCGCAGACGGTGCATCACTTCGTTCGCACCGCGGCCGAAGTAGTCGTGGAGGATTTCGTACTCCCGATACAGCCTGTCATAAGCAGCCCGGGCGGCGGAATCGGGGGTGTAGGCATCCTCCCGCACCCGTCCCATAACGGCCGCCGCATCGTAGAGGGAGGGGAACAGCCCCGCCGCCGATGCACCGAAGATGGCGGCACCTACCGCTGCGGCCTGGGTGTTGGCGGCCACGCGGATGGGACGTCCCGTTACGTCTGCATATATCTGCATCATCAGCGGATCCTTGATGGCGATGCCGCCGCAGGCGAACAGCTCCGTTACGGCCACGCCGCATTCCTCGTAACTTTCGATGATCTTTCTCGTGCCGTAGGCACAGCTCTCCAGAAGGGCGCGGTAGATTTCCTCAGGCTTTGTGCGGAGTGTTATGCCCAGAATCATGCCGCTGAGGGAGGAATCGTTGATGACGGAACGGTTGCCGTTCCACCAATCGAGTGCCAGCAGACCACTCTCGCCGGGGCGGAGACGGGCCGCCTTCTTTCGCAGATAGGCGTGGATGGAGATCCCCTCGGCCTTTGCCGCATCCGTGTAGGAAGCGGGGACGCAGTTCTTCACAAACCAGTCGAAGATATCGCCGATGGCGCACTGACCCGCATCGTATCCGAAATGTCCCGGCAGAATACCGTTGGGCGATACGCCGCAGATGCCGGGAACGGCCACCTCTTTGTCACTCATCACAATGTGACAGCCGGAGGTGCCGATGACCAGAAGCATTTGTCCCACCTTACTCAGACCCAAGGCGGGAAATGCCACGTGGGCATCCAATACGGTAGGCGCTACGGCGGTTCCGGGAGCCAATCCCGTCTTTTCTCGGGCACTCTCGCACACGAAACCCGTGTTGGTGCCGTTCTGATATACCTCGCGGGGGATCTTTGTGCCGATAATGCCGGCAAGGCCAGGATGGAGTGCCGTGAGGAAATCCTCGCTCAGTCGGCAGTCCGTTTCTCCCCAAAAGGATTTGAAGCCGGATACGGAGGCACTGCGGGCCTCATGGCCGGTCAGCATCCAAACGATCCAGTCGCCGGCTTCTATGAAGCGGTCGGCGGCCTCGTATACGTGAGGGGCTTCCTCCAACACTTCCAGAATTTTCGGGAACATCCACTCGGAAGATATCTTGCCGCCGTAGCGGGACAGCCAGTCCTCGCCACGCTTTTCGGCCAGCTCCCGTATCCGATCCGCCTGCGCCTGGGCGGCGTGATGCTTCCACAGCTTCACGTAGGCGTGCTTTTCGTTTTCAAATTCGGGCAGGAAGCACAGGGGCGTGCCGTCCGCCTTCACGGGGATCACGGTGCAGGAGGTAAAGTCCACGCCTACGCCGCCGATCTCCTCGGGGGATACCCCGGAATCGCGGATAACGTTGGAGAGGGTGGTGTATAAAACCTCCAGATAATCCTGGGGATGCTGGAGAGCGAATTTGGGAGGCAGTGGCGTGCCGTCGGGCAGGGCTTCATCCATGACGCCGTGGGGATAGGCAAGAGATGCCTCCGCCACAACGGTGCCGTCGGGCACCCGCACAAGAACGGCACGGCCGGACAAGGTGCCGAAGTCGATGCCGATGGTGTATTTTTTCATAGGAAATCTCCGTTATCGGTGGGGATATATATGTATCTATTGTAATCGTTTTTTGCCGATCCGTCAAGGGGATGGGGGATAAGAAAAAGGAGCGGGATCACAACCGTGCCCATCAATCCATCAACACGTGCGGTCTCTGAACCGTGTTTTTCGCCATAGTCAGCGAGTATTCTCCGTCAGCACGGCGAAAAACAGGAGCCGTGCTTGGCACGGCAGGCGGTTCCATCAGTTTTACTTAACGCAAAACAAAAACACCGATGTGTAACATCGGTGTTTCGTTTTGGTGGAGATAAGCGGGATCGCACCGCTGACCTCTTGAATGCCATTCAAGCGCTCTCCCCATCGGTCGGGTAAGCACCCCCACATTCATTGAGGTACAGTC
>JBGVKV010000129.1:0-18412 GCA_045123975.1 Eubacteriales bacterium
TCCCTCCGGCTTTGCCTTCCATTTTTCCGTTCTGGCATTTTTGGAGGTGGCGGTCTTTAATCTGGTGGTGGTTCTCGTATCCGTGTGGATGCCCATGCGGGTTATGGCGATCCGTCAGCCTATGACACTGATCGTGACGGAGGATAACTCCAATCTGGTCACCTCTCCTATGCGCTCCATCAATCTGATGAAGGGCAAATTCCCCAGCTATTACGAGTTTTGCTCCATCTGGCGATTCCGCAAGTACAGCGTACAGCTTTTGACGACGGCTATCGTCTTCTGCGCCCTCTTTATCTGCGGCCTGTATTACGCGGATATCGATGCGAGAAAGCTGGACTACCCCCGTCCGCAGTTTACTGTCGATCTTTCGAAAACCGGCTTTGCCTACGATGAGGAGATGAGCGCTGACCTGTATGCCATCCCCGGCATCACCGAGGTGAAGGCGGTGGATAACAATATCGAAGCCATGGAGATCGCCTCCCATATGGTCACCTCCAAGGAAAACGTCCGTCCCCTCAGCAACCAGGTGATCTATAAGAGTGAGTCCAACCCTATCACGAATCACCGCGTTACCAACGAGGTGCTCTATACCGGCCTCAGTGAGGAGCAGATCCGTATTCTCGAAAAATACGAGTATGACGGTGATCTTACCTCCATCTTTACAAATCCCGCCACCGTGATCATCGGTGACTCCATTTCCAACGTGCCCACCTACCGCTTTGAGGTAGGGGATACCATTCAGATCGGCATCAAAACAGGTGCCTCGGAAATGGTGGATGTAAATCTCACCGGCCGTACCTTGCTGAAGGAGCAGATCGAATCCTACAGCTACGAGTATATGACCTTTACCGTCGGTGCGGTTCTGCACGATATTCCCTCCGGATCTATGCCTATCTTCTTCACTCCTCAAGATTACAAAGCGGTAACCGGCCGCAATGCGGACACGAACCGCCTGGAGATCTACGTGGATTCCGATCTGACGCCGGAACAGGCGGCAGAGGTAGACGGAAAGATCCGGGATTGGGGACGCACTCTCGGCGAGGTGGTTGTGTACAATACCCATCAGCTCAGCCTGGATACCATCGTTGCCGACAAGCATCAGACGGAGCTTTATACCTGCATTGCCATTCTGATTCTGTTCATTTCCCCCCTTGTGTGGTTCTTCTCCCAGACGCTGTACTATTTCAAGCGCGAGAAGGAGTTCAATATCCTTCAGTCGATGGGTGCCTGTGTCAAGGCTATCCGTCACATCTATCTGCAGGGCGGTTTCGTTATGGCGGCGCTTTCGCTCCTCGTATCCGTTCTTCTCAGCTATGTGGGAAGCTATGCGCTGTTCTACGCATTTAACGTGCTGGCGCCCTATTTCACCCACGAGATCGTGCGCTATCCCTTCTACATGCCCTGGTACGCGATCCTTACCGCCATCCTTATGTCGGTAGGATGCGGCTTCTTCTCCACCTACCTGCCGTTCCGCAGTTATATCAAGTCACGCTTCACTTTGGAAAACGGCGGCGCGGGTGACGGTGACGAAGGACACTGATTCGCCTCCACCATACTTAATCGATAAGAAAAGGATATACATATATGGCAGTAGAATACATGCTCCAGACAGAGAGCGTTATCAAACAGTATAAACAGTACGATACGGTGGTTACCGCCGTCAATCGGGTCAGCCTGAAGGTGGAGCCCGGCGAGTTCGTGGCGATCATCGGTACATCCGGTTCCGGTAAAAGTACGTTTTTGCACATCTGTGCCGGTCTTTTGCGTGCCGATTCCGGCCACGTAAAGATCCGCGGCAACGACATTACCAAAATGTCTGCCGATGAGCTGGGCCGCTTCCGCGGTATCAATATGGGCTTCATTTTCCAAAGACACAATCTGATTCCCCAGTTTACCGCCCTTGAGAACATTCTGATTCCTACGGTTATGTGCAATAAGCCGGATATGAGCTATCAGGAAAATCTGCGCCGTCTGGTGGAGACCTTGCAGCTCACCGAGCGTATGCATCATCTGCCCAGCGAGCTGTCCGGCGGTCAGCAGCAGCGTGTGGCGATCGCCCGTGCGCTGATCAATATGCCCGATATCGTCTTCGCCGATGAGCCTACGGGTAATTTGGACCGTGCCAATGCGGACGAGGTTCTGAAGCTTCTTCTGGAAACGAAAAAGGTAATGGGACAGACTCTCGTTATGGTTACCCATGACTTGTCCATCGCGGAGCATGCGGACCGTATCTTCCGTATGGATAACGGTGAATTGAAGCTTCACCGGGATTACGTTGCCGGCAACAAGAAAACGATCAATACCTATTGATGGAATAAAGCATATCGACAGAACAGAGCGGGGGAGATGGATGATCTGCCCCGCTTTCTTTATATGTTTTGCAAAAAGCCCTTGACAAAACAAAAAAATATGGTATCATATAAGGCAGTGATCGTATGGGATCAAGTGGGGATTGTCCCCGGATAAACGAAGGAGAATGTCACAAGTGGACGCAGGCGACGGTAACAGTCGAAGTACATATACAATATAGTATCAGGCATAACCTGTACCCGATATCGGAGCAGGCTATGTTTTTTTGCGTTTTTGTGCATTTTTTATCCCGCTGTTTCCCGGTGAATTCACAAATTTTTTAAGGAATATTTTCTTATAAGGAGTCAATCATGCCTGACGGTAGTATAACCAAACTAATTATTATGTTGGTTTGTCTCGTCTTTTCCGGATTCTTTTCTGCCAGTGAAACCGCTTTTACGTCTGCGAATCACACCAAACTGAAGAATATGTCCGCCGACGGTGACAAGCGCGCGTCCCGGGTTCTCAAAATGCTGGATAATTACGATAAGCTGCTTTCCACCATTCTCGTAGGAAACAATATCGTAAACATCCTGCTTTCTTCTGTGGCAACCTTGTGGTTTATCGACCTTCTGACGGATACCAGCTGGATCAGCGCCGCATCCGCCATCTCCACCGCTGTGATCACCGTGGTGGTGCTGATCTTCGGTGAGATTTCTCCCAAGAGCCTGGCGAAGGATAAGCCCGACAAATTTGCTATGGCGGTAGCACCGTTTCTGCATTTCATCTCCGTTATCCTGACCCCTGTCAATTTCCTCTTTATGCAGTGGAAAAAGCTGCTCATTCTTGTCTTCAAGCCTGCTGAGGAAGAGGCCGTTACCGAGGGCGAGGTGCTGACTCTGCTGGATGAAGCCCATGAGGATGGCAGCATCGATGAGTACAATAAAGAGCTGATCGAGAACATCTTCGATTTCGACGATCTCTCCGCCGGTGAGATCGCAACCCACCGTACGGAAATGACCACCCTCTCCGCCGATGAAACCATGGAAGAGTGGGCCGAGATCATTCAGAACAGCAGCCACTCCCGTTACCCCGTGTGCGGCGAGGGCATCGACGATATTGTGGGTATTCTGGATACCAGAACCTACTTCCGTTTGTCCGACAAGAGCCGTGAGTCTGTTATGGCCAACGCAGTGAAGCCCGCCTATTTCGTGCCTGAAGCGGTAAAGGCTGACGTGTTGTTCCGTAATATGAAGAAGAACAAGGAATCCATCGCCATCGTGCTCGATGAGTACGGCGGAGTCCGCGGCGTGATCACCGTTACCGATCTGGTACAGTGCCTGGTGGGTGATTTTACCGAAAGTGACGAGGACGGCGAGGAGAGTGAGCCTATTATCCACCTGGAAGACAATCGCTGGCAAGTCAGCGGTGCCGTAACCATCACCGAGCTGGAGGATGCGTTGGATATGGAGATCGCCGATTGCGATACGGATACGTTCAGCGGATTCGTTCTCGGTCTGTACGGCTCCATTCCGGACGACTGCGAAACCTTTGAGGTATCCACCGAGCAGATGGATATTCAGGTTACCGAGGTTCGTGAGCACCGCGTGGAAGTCGCTGTGATCACATTGAAGACCGAAAATGAGGAAGAATCGGATAAATCCGCTAAGGTGGAAGCATCCCTTACCTGATAAGCGAAACAAAACACCCGCGGTCCTTTGGGACTGCGGGTGTTTTTTGTTTGTTGATTATTTGCCGGGGCCGATCAAAAGCTGTCCCAGAAGGGAATTTCCGTCGATGATGACGGTCTTCGTGTTCAGCTCGGTGTTCAGGGAAGCCTTCAGCGCGTCCAGACCCAAAGTGAATTCATAAAAGTCCTTTTTGTCGTCGGAGTCATAGGCCTCTGCCAGCATACGCATATATTCCGCTTCGCCCTCGGCTTTCAGCTTGGCGGCCTGTGCCTCTGCGTTGGAGATGATGATGTTTACCTGCTTATCCACGTCGTTGCGGATAATGGAAGCCTCATATTCGCCGTCCGCGGTGAACTTCTCCGCGATCTGGTTACGGTCGGAAATCATACGGGCGTATACAGCCTGTTCGTTGTCGGCGGGGAGATCCAGCCGCTTTATCTTGATATCCAATACGGAGATGCCGTAGGTTTTCGCCACTACGGCAACGTCTTCCGTAATGCCGGCGTAGATGTCGTTGCGCTCCGATGCATCCTCTTCATTGATGATGTCGCTCTGCTGCAAAGTACCCATCAGATTTTTCAGTGCGGTGTAGGTGAACGCATCCAGACGGGTTTCTGCCTCCGCAATGGAGCCGATTGTCTGGTAGAACGTGCGGGGGTCGGTGATCTTCCAGGTGATGTAGCTGTCCACCGTCATGTTCTTTTTGTCGGCGGTCAGTGCCTCGGATTCGGGAATATCATACAGCAGAACCGTGTTGGGGAAGCGCATGATCTGATCCACAAAGGGAATCTTGAAGTACAGCCCGGCCTCGCTTTTTACTGTTTCGATTTTGTTGAAGCGGGTGACGCAGGCGTGCTCGTTTTCCGCTACCACGTAGGCGGAGCTCATTGCTACGATGGAAAGAAGTACGACGGCAGCAATGATCCAAATAAGACTCTTTTTCATTACCGGATACCTCCTTCATTTACAAAGCTTTCCAGGGGCAGAAGCATTTCCGGGCCTCCGTCCTGCGCGGTGTTGATGTACAGCTTAACGCCGGGCAGCGCCTCACTCAGTGCCTCATAATACATACGGACCTTGGTGATTTCGGGATTCTGGGAATACTGCTCGTACATAGCCTTGAACATAGCCACCTGCTTGGTCGCATCGTTGATGCGGTTTTGCTTCAGGAATTCCGCGTTCTGGATCAGCTGATCCGCCGTGGCCTTTGCCTTCGGCAATTCGGAATTCTGATACGCCTTCGCCTGGTTGATGGCGGTCTCCGCGCTCTGCTTAGCCGTTTCTACGTTCTTGAAGGCTTCGATAACGGATATGGTCGGCGGTTCACTGTCCTGGATCTTGATGTCCGTCAGCACCAGACCGATGTCGTATTCAGCCAGCTCGGCGGTGATCAACTCCTTCACCTGCTGCTGGATCTCTGCTTTACCGTCGGTCAGAATGGAGTCAACCGTGGAGGATCCGATTACGTTGCGGATCTGGCTCTGTACCAGATTTTTCAGAATCAATTCCGGCTCAGCGGAGTTGTACAGATACTTCACGGGATCGGAGATTTTGTACTCCACAAAGAAATCCACGTTTACAATGTTGTAGTCGCCGGTGATCATCTTGCTTTCCTTTGTGATCATAGCGGAAAGAGTGGGATCCTTTGCGTCCGTGCGGTAGCCGATCTCAATCTTCTGATATACGTTTACGTCGACCGTTTTCACTTCCTGGATACCGAAGGGAAGCTTGAAATGCATGCCGGCGCCGGCGGTGCCGGTAACTTTACCGAAGGTGGTGATCACTGCCTGCTGCTTTTCATCTACCGTGTACCAGCACGTGCTGATGAGAATCAGTACAAGGATCACGCCAACGGCACCCAGCAGGGTTTTACCCAGCTTTTTCGGATCGAAGGAGGGAGCGGGTTTGCTCGGTCTGAAGGTTCTAAATGATGAGTTCATCTTCATCCTGCCTTTCTGCAAGAGATGCTTGCAGAAATATTATACCTTTTTTGCGAAACACTGTCAACAAGATGAAGAAAGACAGGGGGGGCTCATATCAGTATCGGTGCGGTGAACAGCATCTCTCTTATGGCGGCATAGATGCTGAAATGGGTGTCCGACGGAAGGGGATTGACGCCCTTGCCGCATTCAATCGTGAAGGAGGGCAGATTCTTATCCTGAATGGCCCAATCCGTCAAGCCTCCGAAGGCAGCCATGCCCATAGCCTCCGACAGAGTGTAGCCGCTCATCTGTGAAAGAAGCCGGGCAATGTTTTTGGACTTTGGCGGACATTTTCCGCCGGATGTGTAGTAAATCTCCTCTCCTTGGGTGTGCAGAGTGAGAATCATTTTTATACTGTCGTCAAACCGGATATAGTTGGCCAGCGCCCCCACCTCCGGCTCGGATTCCGGATATTCGCCGCTGTATCGGGTAGGAGCGCCGCCCAGAAGCCCGGAGGATCGTTCCAGCTCCTTGTACGCCGCAAAGCTGGCGTTGTAGTTGTGATTCAGATCCACTCCCCGGCCGTTGGCCTGCCAGTGGGTGAAATCCTCGCTGCCACGGTTCATTTCGACGAGCTTCTCTTTGTTCGGCGCATCCTTGGCCCCGTGAATCTGCAATTCCACCCCGTCGGGATTCAGCATGGGAACGACGCAGACCAGACGGGAGCGGAACAGATACTCCGGATTGATGTTAAAAATCCGCCTGTGGGATTTGTAGTATTCCGCGTATTCGTTGATGAACCGCAGTAACAAAACGGTGGTGATCCATTCCATGCCGTGATGGGTTCCTACGTAGAGAACGGTACGGCTTGCCTTTTCGTTGCCGATCCGCACCATGGGAATGCACCTGCCGTGCAGGGACGTGCCCATATTGTATACGGACAGAAAATCGTACCGGCGCGTGAAAAGATCCAGAACACGCATCATAGCATCGTGATCCAGCGGCACAGGGAAGTCCAGAAGGGAACGGCTTTCATCCGGAAAGGGTGTGTGTGTTGTTTCGTGCATACGCTTTCTCCTTGGGTGTTGTTGTGTACAGGCTATGTATATGTTAAAATAAGGGAAACTACCACCGATTTGCACTTTGTTTCAAATAAATTCACGGAAATACTACCATTGTTCATGAATTTATGGTATAATAATTAAGTATGTGACGGTACGCATATTTTTTGAAGGCGGTGTTGAGGTGACAGATAGCGGTAAAAGAAAGTGCGGTGCGCTTTTGGCGTGTTTTTTGTTCTTTTTCTGTCGTCTGACAGTGCGCGTCGTATCTTTCATTCATTCGGCCGTGGCGGCGGACGTGTTGTACAGAGATGGGATGCTTCCGGGATTTCTTCTCGGTGCCCGCGCGGTGATGACGTGGCTTTCTGTTCTCACGGTTGTCGTTTCGTGCAGTGTTCTGGTCAGACGAATCTCCGAAAAGTCCGTAAGCGGTATGGTGTGGGGATTTACCCTGATTTGCTTTGCCGACGGTGCGGCTGTGTTTTTGATCGATCTGCTCAGCGGTGCTTTTCAGGAAACGTTTCTGACTGTTATGGGATTGGTCCTGGTTACGGGAACGTTTTTGGTGGAGTGTGCCTTCGTATGGCTGGTGTGCTGTATCGCCGCCCGATCCGCTGCCCCGGAAAAATCGGTTTTGTGGGCATGCGGGGTACATATGCTCGGACGTTTGGCGATGGAGGTCGTGTATCTCATTCAGTTTTTGATCGAGGTGGATTTTGCACCGTATAAAAACGAGGTGTGGTCCATCGTCCGCTCCTTCGGCGGGATTGTTCTGTGGCAGGGAATTGCTCTGTGGCTGGCATCTGTGCTGGCTTGCCGGCTGCTTCGGCTTCGCTGTAACTGTGTAAAAAACGGTGTTTTGCACCGATAAAGTAAAGAGGAATATATTATGAAACATGTAGTAAGAGTTATTTGCCTGATGCTTGCTGTCGTGATGACGGCGGGAGCACTTCTTTGCGGCTGTGAAAAGAAGAACGATGCCGCCTATGAGAGTGCGTATGCAAAATACGATCTGGCCGAGTATATCCAAGTCGGCCAGTATAAGGGCGTGGAAATCGATCCCTTCCCGTACGAGTTGACGGAAGACGTGATCCAGCAGCAGATCGCTATGGCTGTGAGCAACTATGCAGCTCAGGAAGAAAAGCAGGGTGCCATTGAGAATGGCGACCAGGCAGATATTGATTTTGCCGGCTATATGGACGGCGAATTGTTCGAGGGCGGCTCCGCCACCTCCTATAGCCTGACGATCGGCTCCGGCTCCTTTATTCCCGGATTTGAAGAAGGCCTTCTGGGTGCAAAAGCCGGGGACACCGTTACACTGGACATCGCTTTCCCCGATCCCTATTCGGTGAATCCGGATCTGGCAGGCAAGCCGGTGCGCTTCGAGGTAAAGATCAACAAGGTACTCACCTATACTATGCCCGAGTACAACGACGAATTTGTTCAGACGTACTACGGTTATGACACCGTTGCCGCGTTTGAGACCGCTCTGCGTGCCTCCGTTCAGGAGCAGTACGATGCAAACAAAAGATATTACGCAATGTCTGAGGTATGGGCGAAGGTAGTGGAGAACACGCAGGTTCTCCAGTATCCCGAAGCCGAGTACAAGGCAGTGTACGATGCCAATCTTTCTCCCTATACAACGGCTGCAAACAATGCCAGCATGGATCTCGGCACGTATCTTGAGCTGGCTGCGGGCATTACCGAAAGCGAGCTCTATGCACAGCTCGATGAGGTTGCGAAGGGAACCGTGAAGGAAGAAATGATCTTCTGGTACATCGTTAAGCAGGAGAACGTTACTCTGAGTGACGACGAGTATGAGAAAAATGCGGCGGAAATGGTGGCAGCTCGCGGATTTGAAAGTCTGGAGGAGATGCTGGAGCTGTACGGCGCCACGGAAGATACTTTGCGCGAGTCCATGCTTTTCGATAAGATGATGGAAGTTCTCGTAGCTTCCTGCGTAACCAAAAATACCGCGCAGTAATACAGTTTCGAATTAGATTTAACCAAGCAGCAAGGAGTTACAGTTATGAGAGCTATTATTTCCGTTATCGGTCAGGACCGTGTAGGTATTCTGAACCGCGTCAGCGGCGCCTGCGCCGAGTGCAATGCCAATATCGTGGACGTTACCCAGTCCGTTTTGCAGGATATGTTCGTCATGGTGATGCTGGTGGATATTACCGATATCCACGTGGATTTTGACGCGCTGTCCAAGAAGATGGGTGCATTGGGCGAGGAGATCGGTATGGTCATCCACGTAATGCATGAGGACATTTTCAATTCCATGCACCGCATCTGAGGCATAGGAGCAATTCGGAGGATATTATGCTGAATATACGTGATATCATGGAAACCATTACCATGATTCAGGAAGAAAATCTGGACATCCGTACCATTACCATGGGTATGTCCCTGCTGGACTGTGCCGATGCCGACATCGATCGCAGCTGCGCAAAGGTGTACGATAAAATCACCCGCCTGGCTGAGAAATTGGTGGCAACAGGCGAGGATATCGAGCACATGTACGGTATTCCGATCATCAATAAGCGCATTTCCGTTACCCCCATCGCTATGCTGGCAGCTGTCAGCGGCGGTGACCCGGTGAAATACGCGCTGACGCTGGAGCGTGCCGCACAGACCGTGGGCGTAAACTTCATCGGCGGCTATTCCGCTCTCGTACATAAGGGCTTCTCAGCCGGAGATCTGGCGCTGATCCGCTCCATTCCCGATGCACTGTCCGTTACCGATCATATCTGTTCTTCGGTAAACATCGGCTCCACCAAGGCCGGCATCAATATGGACGCCGTGGCCCTTATGGGACAGATCGTCCGCGAAGCGGCGGAAAAGACCGCCGATCGGGACTGCATCGGTCCCGCAAAATTGGTGGTGTTCTGTAACGCTCCCGAGGACAATCCCTTTATGGCCGGCGCTTTCCACGGTGTGGGTGAACCCGATTGTGTCATCAACGTGGGCGTTTCCGGCCCCGGCGTGGTGCGTGCCGCTTTGCAGAAGTGTCCCGACGGCGATCTGACCGAGGTGGCGGATATTATCAAACGTACATCCTTCAAGATCACCCGTATGGGCCAGCTGGTGGGCAGTGAGGCCTCCAAGCGACTGGGCGTTCCCTTCGGCATCGTAGATCTGTCTTTGGCTCCCACACCCGCTGTAGGTGACTCTGTGGCGCATATCCTGGAGGAGATGGGCCTGGAGATCTGCGGTACCCACGGTACCACCGCCGCGCTGGCACTCCTGAATGACGCCGTCAAGAAGGGCGGCGTGATGGCATCTTCCCACGTGGGCGGCTTGTCCGGCGCGTTTATTCCCGTTTCCGAGGATGCGGGTATGATCGCCGCGGCCCGTTCCGGCGATTTGTCCATTGAAAAATTGGAAGCAATGACAGCTGTTTGCTCCGTAGGCCTGGATATGATCGTCATTCCCGGAGATACCACAGCGGAAACGATCTCTGCCATTATTGCGGATGAGGCCGCCATTGGTATGGTCAATTCCAAGACCACAGCCGTGCGTGTGATTCCCGCCATCGGTAAAAAGGTGGGCGAGGAGTTGTCTTTCGGCGGACTTCTGGGCCAGGGCCCCGTTATGCCTTTGCACAATGACCGTTCCTCCGCCAAGTTCATCCATCGCGGCGGACGGATTCCCGCTCCGATGCAGAGCCTGAAGAACTGATTCTATGGACGAAGAACGTCTTTCCTGCCTGGGTGACGCGGTTCTGCGGAACGCCAAGCGGCTATATTTGCAATCCCATCCCCTTGTTGATGGGGACCGTCTGGGCCAGTATGCTTATTTGCTGCACCAAACTATCCCGTCTCCGGCCTGCTGTCTGTATTGTCTGGACGGCAAATCCCGTCTTTTGGAGACGGAAGTCCTCTACAGCGGCATCACGCTGGGTGTCGGGGAGATCTGTGCCTGCCTGGCTGATCGGATGAAACAACCGGGCGCTGTTCGCACGGCGGTTTCCATGGCCCGTGCTGCGGTAGGTATGGACAAAGATGATTTGGACCGAGCCAGCCGCATCTCCCTGTTCTGTGAGACGGAGCATATTCCTCTCTTGGATATCGTGTGGGTGGATGAGGAAGGCTATCTCCCTCTGTGCCGGTATTTCGGCCGGGAAACGTATAAAAAATAACAACCGAAAGGAATTTATATCATGAATGAATCCAGAATTCTCGCCAATATGGGTCACTTGAACGTGACCGAGGCAGAAGTGGATGCTATGGTGGCATCCCTCAGCCAGCGCGGTAAAAATTACAATACGCCCGAAGGCAGACGCATCGTTTTGGATCAGCTGATCCAGCAGAAGCTGATTCTGTTGGACGCTACCCGCAATCTGCTGGAGCGTGAGCCCGAGTTCAAGGCGCAGCTGGCCAAGGTAAAGGACGATCTGCTCGTGAACTACGCGGTTAGCAAGACCCTGTCCTCCGTGCGCGTTACCGAGGACGAGATCCAGAAGTACTACGCGGAGAATCCCGACGATTTCCGTACCGAAAAGGCAGTCAACGCCAGCCACATCCTGGTAGCCGACGAGGCCGAGGCCAATGATCTTCTTGCGAAGATTCAGGCAGGCGAGATCACCTTTGAGGAAGCCGCCAAGAAGCACAGCACCTGCCCCTCCGGCGTTGAGGGCGGTAATCTGGGCGATTTCGGCCAGGGACAGATGGTCCCCGAGTTCGATCAGGCTTGCTTCTCCATGGAGGAGGGTGAATTGCGCGGACCGATCCAGACCCAGTTCGGCTACCACCTGATCCGTTTGAACAAGATCCACGAAGCATCTCAGCTGAAGCTGCATGAGGTGCGTGAGGAGATCCGTGCAAAGCTGACGGGTGAAAAGCAGCAGGCTGCTTACCAGAGCAAGATCAATCAGCTCAAGATACTCTATCCCGTTGAGATGCTCTAAAATAAATCAAACCGGCGTACCCATACGGGTGCGCCGGTTTTTTGTCAAAACAAAGTTCCGAACGGGATAGCGTTCACCGGTCTGTCCCGCAGGCCTTCCCCCAGAGAGAAGGCAGGGCTCCAGTCCCGGTCGGGGGAGATCAGCTTTTGCTTTCCACTCGGTGATGTCAGCGTGAAATAAGAGGCACTGCAGATGCTGTGAGAGCCGTATTTCTGGCGAAGGGTGTCGATGGCCTGATCCAGATGATCCCGCCTTTCCTCGGATACGGGATCGTACAGAATATCCATCTGCGCCGGTGTGTGCTCCGTCGTCAGCTGAATGGCGGTCACCGACGCGGATCGCAAAGGGTTCTGCCAACGGTAGTGCTTTTTCAATAGCTGAACGGCGGCCCGGGCGATCACGTCCGTGTGCATCGTGGGCGTGGGCAGAGTGCATTGAAATTCTCTCGAGCAGAGCTTCGTGTCCCGAATGGAGATCTTTACGCCACCCGCATACAACCTGTTCTTGCGAAGCCGACGTCCCACCTCCTGGGCCATTTCCACAAGGAATGCGGCGCATTCCGTTTCGTTTTCCATGTCCCGCAGGGGCGTCATTCCACGGGATATGCTCTGCATCGGCGCGGCTCGCGCGCAGGGAATCACTTCAGCAGTGTCCAGCCCGTTGGCGAAGCGCCACAGGGTATCCCCGTTTTTCCCCAGCCAGGTGCGCAGATGCCCCGGCGGTGTCCGGGCGATCTGCCCGATGGTGTGGATGCACCTCTTTTGCAGAGCACGGTAAGTGGATGGCCCCACGCCCATCATCTCACAGGCGGGGAGATTCCATATTTTCTCCCGAAAATTGTCCTCCGTGATGCACGTCACCGCATCCGGCTTTTTCAGATCGCTGCCCAATTTGGCAAAGATTTTGTTAAAGGATACGCCCACCGATATGGTCAATCCCAACTCCCGTTTTGTCCGCTCCCGGATAGTGTCGGCAATCTGCCGGGCATCGCCGAAGAGCAGGGTGCTGCCCGTTACGTCCAGCCAGCTTTCGTCGCATCCGAAGGGTTCTACCCGATCGGTATACTCCTCGTAGATGGCCTGGGTCAGACGGGAGTATTTCTCGTATTCCTCATAATGGGGCTCCGCCAGGATGGCATCGGGACATTTCTTCAAAACGTCAATCACGGTATCCCCCGTGCGGATGCCGTATTTCTTGGCGGGATAATTTTTCGCCAGACAAATGCCGTGCCGTTCCTGAACGGAGCCGCATACCGCAACGGGACGATCCTTCCATTCCGGATGGCGTACGCACTCCACGGAGGCAAAAAAATTATTCAGATCGCAGTGCAGAATGCTTCGGCCCATCTTGTACTCCTCCCGTTGGAACAACTGTTCTGTGGTTATTATACACGAACACTCGTTCTTTGTCAATGGAAAACGAACAAATTTTCGTCTTTGCGGGAGGCGGCAAAATAAGTGTTGACAAACCGTAGGGGCGATGGTATAATGATAGGGCATTTGGCGAGGAGGCATAGCTCAGCTGGTTAGAGTACTTGCTTGACATGCAAGGGGTCACTGGTTCGATCCCAGTTGTCTCCACCAAAACATAAAAAGAGCCTGTAAATACAGGCTCTTTTTTCTTTCATCCACGATTTTTACACGTTTTGTGGTTTGATTTGATTTAGAATTGAAATTGCACGCTCTTCTTCGCGTGGATAAAGGTGTGCGTAAGTGTTCCAAGTGATGACCACATTGCTATGCCCCAACCGGCGCGCAATCTCTTGAATACTGATTCCCTCATTGGCGAGGAGAGAGGCGTGAGTGTGGCGGAAATCGTGTATTTTTATATGCGGGAGATCGGCCGCTTTGCAATACGCCTTGTTTTTGTTCTCGATGGATGTATCGCGCAGCACAGCGGCGCCACCGCATACGCGATAGTCCTCCGTAAAGCGTGGATCGGACGTCTGCCGCGCTTTGTGATCTTTTAAGATATCAATGAGAGGGGCGGGCATTTGCAGATCGCGGTAGGAGGATTTGTTTTTCGGAGGGGTCTCCAGATCGTCTCCCTTTACCTTCTGCGAAATACTCCGGCGCACGTGGATGGTGGTTCCTTCGATGTCGGACCACCTCAGGGCGTTGATCTCTCCCTTACGCATGCCAGTATAAAACGCGATCGAGAAGAAAACGTAATACGGCCAATCCTGCCGGGCGTAGGCAATGGCGATGTATGACAGGAACTCTTCAGAGGTATAGTAGTGCAGCTTGTCCTGCGGCTTCTCAAAGTATACCTCCTGAAAAGTCCCAATAGGGGAGAGAGGGTTCTTGGGGATGCGTTCCAGTTTGACAGCCCAGTTCAGGACGATATTAAGCTCTTTGTAGATGTTTCGCTTGGTTTGTAATCCAAGGTCCATTTCATCTATCATATTTTTCCACGTCTGGAGCCGCTGCGGGGTGATGCGATCCAGTTTGAGGTTCCCAAGCGTGGGGCGAATATATAACTCCAGGTTCCGGCGTGTTTTATCGTATGTGGTAGCACGGACGGAATTTTTCTTTGCAACGAGGTAATCATCGCACAGCGAATCGAAGGTAACGCGGGCGGTGGGAGCCTCGTTTTTTATTTGCTCGTATAGTTTTCGTTCCAGCTCCTTCGCTTCGGCATTGCCGTATGCGACCCGCTCGATCTGGCGAGGCTTGCCGTCCTGATCCACATAATTGATGCGGACACGGTATCGCTTCAGCCCGTCCTTGCTGCCATCCATTTTGTAGATCGGCATATGGTCACCTCCTTACATCTCCAAAAACTGTTTTTTCGCAGGATTATATATTCGATTCTGATATTGCATTCTTACCGTAGTAGATAATCCCTTTTTCAAGTTTGTGGCGGTATCGGCACTGCATCATCAGTTTTTTGTTGGTTTGCACGCAGGCACGTGCATCGGAACATTGTTCAAACAAATGACAGCAATCAAATTCGGTGGAAGAAAATTGTTTGCACACGGCATATATTTTGCCGATGACAAAGCGCATAAACTCTGCATCCTGGGTCGGAATACGGTAGAAGTCGTTGGAACTTGTGGAACCGTTAAGCTGTTCTGGTGTGCATTCTGCGGAGAGTTGGAGAAACATTGAGGAAGTAACCTCAATATGGTCTTTCCATTTTCCCGCAGAGCGGATCCGGAGTGCAAGAGTACCAAAAACATATAGGGAGTAGCCTGTTATGCGGCCGCCCGAGGAGAGGGGTTTACAACTGTAAAAGTAACTGTCATCGGTCGGGATATTATCGGCACGAAACAGTTCCAAAAAAATACATTCAATATCGAGGTGTGTCATGATTCTTCTTCTTTCGTAAATGGATTCCACAGTTCGCCATCGATCATTTTTATAAACTCGTCCTCACCGATTATACGGATATCCGAGCCAGCCTCACGCAGTGCTTTGGCTTTTCTCAGTTTACTGCTTTCGGCGTATCCGTTCAATTGCCGGATGTCCTGTAATCCTGCGATGAGATAATCGGTTTTTTTCGTTATTCCGGTCTGAACATTTCCGCCACCGGAAACAACGATTGAGCTCGCCTGCTCACGTGTCATCGACAGCAATGTGCCGGTGAACACAATGTTTTTGCCGCAGAAATCTTCATCCAAGTGCATTTCGGTGGGATTGCAGAGTGGGTGCTTCGGGTGCTTATCGTGAACGGAGATAGTGCGGCAGGGAGCATAATCTTCTGTTGGATATGTATAATACACACCGTCGACCTCGTAGCGTTCTTCCCCGCGATAATAGTAGCCATAACTGACAGACGTCCTTTGGCAGATGCTGTCTAAGTCATTGCAGTTGCCACACATACTGCGGAAGAGTTCATCACATGCAATAGTATCGGACAGAGCATCATGATGCTGCAAGGGAATGTCAAGATGCAGACACAAAATATTTAGCCGATGGCTTGGCAATTGGGGATAGCAGGATTGAGCCATCCGAAAGGTACATAAAAAACGAAAATCGGGAACTGGAATATCGTGAGCTTCGAGTGTTCGGCGAAAAACACTGATGTCGAAGGAGGCATTGTGTGCGACAATTATTTGATTCTCAAAATAGTGGGAGATGGATGGATACAGTTCGGCAAAACTCTGCGCAGATAGGCAATCGTCCTCTGTGATGCCGTGAATAGCCACATTGATTGAGTTAAAAACAAACGGTTCGGGGCGCAGGAGCCAGGAGCCGCGAAAAACTTCTTTCCCATCCTCGATCCGAATAAGACCAAGAGAACACGCGCTGGTGCGGTACGAATTGGCAGTCTCAAAGTCAATAACTGTGTAATTCATAATGCCTCCTCTTCTCACTCAAAACTTTGCGCGCAGCTCAACGACCTTGCCGAGGATGCGCACGGGCTTTTCTTCTATTTCGCGGTTGGAAAAGAACATAGGACTATACGCCGGATTTGTGGATAGCAAAGAGATCCCTTCCGGCGTTTTCTGCAGGATCTTACAGGTGGCCTCGTCTCCGTTCACCATAGCGATCACGGTATCGCCGGAATCGCAGTCATCCTGCAGGCGGACGATGACAACGTCACCTTCGCGCATACGGGGCTCCATGGATGCACCGTGGATCTGCAGGCCGATATACGAGCCGGATCGTGCCATGGCTTCTGTGATCTGTTCTCTGTCGATCACTTCCTCGATCGCTTCGATCGGTATGCCGGCGGCCACACGGCCGAGGACGTTGATCCAAGTAGGGTCGGATTGCGGCAAAACCGATTCATCAGACCGGCCAAGGAGATAATCTGTCGAAACATCGAAATATCGGGCGATTTTCTCGAGTACAGCCATTTTGGGTTGGCGTGTGCCGCTCTCCCAGTTTCCGACAGTGGACTGACTTACCCCGATATCTTTGGAAAAAGCATCTTGGGATAATCCTTTTTGCTCTCGCAATTCTTTAAGTCTGATTCTAAACAAAACACATCACCTCTTTAATATTATTTAATCACAAATCGTGGTTAAATTCAATATGAAATAAAAATATATATAAATAATCACAAAATGTATTGACAAACACAAAACGCAATGATATAATACAATCAAATTAACACAAAATGTGTTTAAGAAAGGGGTACAGGATGAGAACCTGGCTTGTCGACATCAGAAAAACTGCAGGAAAATCACAGTATGAAGCGGCAGCGGAGTGTGGTATTTCTCAAAGTTATTATGCTGCAATCGAAACTGGGGTGAGAGGGAACCCGCTCAATGTAAAAATTGCCAAGCGGATCGCCGCGGCTCTGGGCTTCGATTGGAAGAAGTTTTACGAAGATCCAGCCGAAACCGAAGCAAAAGAAACTCCCGCCTGATGGCGAGAGGGGAGGAATGAAATCTATGGAAAGACCGAATGTACGTATTCCGCCGATCACCGGCGTAGCAGAAGCGATCCACATCTTCTGGGAATACCCGGAGCTGTCGAACAAAGAACTGGAGAGGTTGTTCGGGAAGAGATCACCAAATACATACTCCAAACTGAAAAAGGCCGCCTGGGAGAAGATGCAGGAGATGGGGGCATTTACGACCAGTCCAACGCGGGTCCCTACCCACTGCGCGTACCTTGCGTGGGGGTTGGATATCGACGATCTGGAAAAGCGTTACGCACGTCTGCAGAAACTGAAACCGCGGGAAGAAAAGAGGGCATAGCATGGCTGGCAGATATATGACGGACGGTGAGATCATCACCTCCTACCGACAGGCGAAGAGCCCGGCACGGCAAATCAGCACCCTCGCGCAGCTGAACGCCATCCCGCGCTCCAAGGTGGAGGATATTCTGATCGCCGCTGGGTTCAAGATCAAGCGGCGGCCGGATCCGTTCCGGGACGAGCTGACGAAGGACGGAAAAACGCGCACGTGCCGCAAATGGACCGCCGCAGATGATCGGACGCTGATCCGTATGGTGAAAGCGGGGAAATCCACTAAAGAAATCTGCGTGAGCTTGGGAAGAGCTCACTCATCGATAAGTGAAAGGAAAAGATTATGGAAAAAACGGGGAAAACTTTGATTCCATTGGACCGGCTGGAGAAGTTCGCGGCCACATGTACGAAAATCGCCCAGCTGGCGGACGAGCCCATCAAACTGCGATTCGATGCCACGGGAAAGGGCGCGGCTATGTGCCTCTCGTGGGGAACAAAAGAAATCTATTTTTCGGAGGAATGGAAAGATGAAAGCGAAGATACGGGGACACAATCTGCCGACACAACGGCAGAGCGATCTGGAGAAAGCCGCCAGGCAGTTCATTGACGATTATATCGACGACTACATAAAGAAACTGCAGTACAAGCTGTCCCGGCGCGTCACGTTCGCCCTCTGCTTGATCCTCAGCGATCAGCACGGATTCGGGCAGAAACGGTGTCAGCGGGCCGTAGAGGGCATCGGAGAGATACTGAACGGCGTGGCGGAGGACGTGTACGATCGGAACGAGATCGACCCGGAGGGCCGCGATAAGATGCTGGACAATATGGATGCGGAATTGATGGACCGTGGTATCTATATCACCATCCAGGGCGATCCGGTGTACGGCGAGAAAA
>JBGVKV010000130.1:0-4553 GCA_045123975.1 Eubacteriales bacterium
CGCATTCGGGATGCAGCCATCAATTACTCCATTTGAATCACACGGCAGTCGGTCGACGGATCGGCTGCCGGTTCTTTTTTGGAAAAATTGAACAAAGTCACACCGTTAGCCATCGCTAACTCATCGGCCAATCTGCTGAAATTCAAAAAATGAGCGGGAATTTATTGACAAAATATGGTCCGCTATCGTATAATATACCCGTGAGTTAGCATACGCTAACCGTGTGTCTCACGAGTCCGATTCCGGGAGGAAACATAATGAATACACTGAAAAACGTGGCGGTAGGCAAGCGTGCCAAGGTGATCAAGCTGCACGGCGAGGGTGCCGTACGCCGCCGCATTATGGATATGGGCATGACCAAGGGTGTGGAGGTCTGCGTGCGTAAGGTGGCCCCACTGGGAGATCCTATCCAGGTAACACTCCGCGGATATGAGCTTTCTCTGCGCAAATCGGATGCGGATCAGATCGAAGTAGAGCTTATCTGACGGCTTTGCCGCATCGGGGGGGATATATCCCCCGCTTACTTATACCAGGCGGTTAGCCGCCGCTAACAGGAAGGACCTTTTTATGGCAATTCGTATCGCTTTGGCGGGCAATCCCAACTGCGGAAAAACCACGCTGTTCAATGCCCTGACCGGTTCCAATCAGTACGTGGGCAACTGGCCCGGCGTAACCGTGGAGAAAAAGGAAGGCAAGCTGAAAAGTCATCCGGACGTGATACTCACCGATCTGCCGGGCATCTATTCCCTCTCCCCCTATACTCTGGAGGAAGTGGTGGCAAGAAACTACCTTTTGGGAGAGCGGCCCGACGCGATTCTGAACATCGTGGACGGCACCAATCCCGAAAGAAACCTGTATCTGACCACCCAGCTGATGGAATTGGGTATCCCCGTGGTGATCGCCATCAATATGATGGACATCGTCCGCAAAAACGGGGACAAATTCGATCTGGATGCCCTCTCCCGTGAGTTGGGATGTCCGGTAATAGAAATCTCCGCCCTTAAGAATGAGGGGCTTCAGGAAGCCGCTGACGCGGCTATTGCGGCCGCCGGTGCAGGAAAACTGATGCCGCAGCACATTTTCAGCGGCAGAGTGGAGCACGTACTGGCCCACATCGAAGAGGCAGCCATCCATCACCTCCCTGAGGAGCAGCAGCGATGGTACGCCATCAAGCTCTTTGAGCGTGACGCCCAGGTCGCCGATCAGTTGGATCTGAGTGAATCCATTCTGGAGCATATTGCCGCTGACATTGAAGCCGTGGAAAAGAGGCTGGACGACGATGCGGAGGCCATCATCACAAATGAACGGTACAATTACATAACGGATCTGGTTAAAAGCTGCTACAAGAGAAAAAATCCCGGCGGACTGAGCATCTCGGACAAGATCGACCGGATCGTCACCAACCGGATTCTGGCTCTGCCTATTTTTGCCGTAATTATGTTTTTGATCTACACCATCTCCCTGGGCACCGTAGGAGACTGGACCGTAGGCTTTATGAATGACACTCTGTTTGGCACATGGATCATCCCTGCGGCCGCTGAAGGCCTTGCCTCCATCGGCTGTGCCGACTGGCTCGTCAGCCTGGTGGCGGACGGTATTCTGGGCGGTGTAGGATCCGTTCTCGGGTTCGTGCCCCAGATGCTGATTCTGTTCCTTCTTCTGTCCGTTTTGGAGGACTGCGGATATATGTCCCGTATCGCCTTCATTATGGACCGCCTGTTCCGCAAGTTCGGTCTGTCCGGCAAATCCTTTATCCCCATGCTGGTAGGTATGGGATGCAGCGTGCCCGGCATCATGGCCTCCCGCACCATTGAACAGGAGCGGGATCGGCGTATGACCGTTATGACCACCGCCTTCATCCCCTGCGGTGCCAAGATGCCCTTCGTAGGCATGATCGCCGGCGCTTTGTTCGGCGGCAGTGCGTGGATCGCCACCTCTGCCTATTTCGTTGGCGTAGCGGCTGTGGTGATCTCCGGCATCATTCTGAAAAAGACCAAACCCTTCGCCGGCAAGCCTGCTCCCTTCGTTATGGAGCTTCCCTCTTATCACGCACCCGTCCCCTCCAACATTGCCCGCACCGTGTGGGACCGAGGCTGGTCCTTCGTTCAGCGTGCCGGCACGGTAATTCTGGCGGCCAGCATCATCATCTGGCTGCTGAACAGTCTGTCCCTCACGGGGGGCCTGCACTACATCGGTGACACGGACGATGCGTCCATTCTGAACGTAATCGGCCGCTACGTTGCCGTGCTGTTTGCACCGTTAGGCTTCGGCAACTGGCAGGCAGCAGTAGCTACCCTGATGGGCCTTCTGGCCAAGGAACAGGTAGTGGGCACCTTCGGTACCTTGTCCCAGATGCTTCCGGAGGGTGCGGACATTCTGAGCGATATGGAAAGCGGCACCTTTGCCAACGCCATTCTGATCGGTCGGGAATTCTTCGGCGGAAGCCGGCTGTCCGCTTACTCCTTTATGATCTTCAATCTTCTGTGCGCGCCCTGCTTTGCGGCTTGCGGCGCCATCCGTCGGGAGATGAACAGCGGCAAGTGGACCTTCGCCGCCATCGGATATATGTGTCTGTTCGCTTATGCCGTATCGCTGATGATCTATCAGTTTGGCCTTCTGGCCCAGGGCATATTCACCCCCTGGACGGCGGTGGCGATCGCGGTTCTTCTCGTAATGCTGTATATGCTCTTCCGCCGGAACAAGAACGCTCTCACCGACTAAGGAGGCACGTATGAATCTTCCCACGATTCTTGTCACGGCGGTGATCGCCGCGGTGTTTCTGCTCATTGTCATCCGCGAGATCCACTCCCGGAAAAACGGGAAGCCTTCCTGCGGCGGCAACTGCGGCAGCTGCGGCGGCAACTGCCCGTATTCACAAAAGACAACCAAACATTGATAAAACAGGCTGTTCGCTTTGGCGAACAGCCTGTTTTTTACTGCAGGGCATTCCGGATGTAATCGGAGAGCGCATCGGTTTTCCTTTGGACCACACCAAAGTCCATTGCCTCTTTATAGATCTCCTCCAGGGCAAAGTGCTGCTTCCCTGCCTCCTGCAGGGACTGTATGGCCCCGTCAAAGAGCATCTCACCGCATTTTTCGGCAAAACGGATCTTCCCCCGCCGTGCGGCCAAGCCGGATGGATCGATAAAACGCCGCATGTGGATAAGCCGGGCGGCATCGCTTCCGCTCTCTTTGTCGGACACCAGATAGAAATACGCTCCGCTCTCGGGGAAATACAATTCCTGCAGTCGGTTGGGACAGGCGGGTACGGGGGACGTGTGCACCGTCAAACGGCGATCCATCGCCTGATCCCGCAATGCTTCGAGGAAAAACTCACCCGTGCCGTACACGTCCACAATGGCACATCTTCGCTCCGCTAATGCGGAAAACGTGTTCAGCCGGTAGGCCCCGTGCATGGACAGGGCGTGGGTATAGCGTATCTCCTCCCCAAACCGCCTCCCTGCCCGGAAATCCCCCACAAGACGGGCCGCTGCTGCCCGCAATTTATCATGGAGAACGCACTCGGACAAAAGCGTACTCACTCCGTCCACCACCGATCGGTAGGCGGACAGATAGCGATAGGCACGCCCGTAAGCCTGCTCTTTCTCCCGCCGTGCGATACCGATCTCCTGCCGATGGGCACCCAGACGGGAGGCATCCCATCCCGCACCCGCGTCCACGATCTCCCCCACAGCCCCCGGCAGAGCGGGATCGGCGGTATGGGGCGCCGTTGCGTCCAGAATGACAATGCGCCGTCCGTTTTCCCCCTCAAGGATGACTCCATCCGCCGAGGTAGGATCGGAGGAGCACAAAAGAAGCGTAATCTCCGCACCGACCTGGGCAGCCGCCCGGGCGCACTGCTTCATCAGTGAGCTTTTTCCCGTGCCGCTTCCGCCCTTGATGTAGAAAACACGAAAGGAATCCTCTTCCCGCACAAAGCGGGGATAGGCACTGACAAATCCCTGCGCCGTGTTGGCACCGGCGAAATATGTATGGGGATACGTACCGGATATCGGCACGTAACGATTCAGAATCGGATGCATAATACCTGCCCTTCTTTCCTTGAAATCGGTCCGTCTGTTATAGCCTATGCATCCACTTTGTCCCGTGTTACTAAACGGCGACGAGCACGCATATATTATAGCAGATGTCATACAGAAGGATAGGAATCGTTTATGAATCAAGCAAAATCAGCCAGTCCGCCGCTTCAAGCTGCCGCCTCTCCTCCCTCACCGAATGCCTTGCGGTATCATTTGTGCCGGGGGCTGGACGCGTCGGAGGTGGAGAAATCCGGACAGATATTCGGCTACAATTCCCTGACGAAAAAGAAAAAAGCCGGCTTTCTCAGGCAATTTTTCAGAAACTTCAATGACCCCATCATACGGATTCTGCTGGGGGCCTTGTGTCTGAACGTTCTGCTCTCCTTCGGCCACGTGAACTGGTTTGAGTGCGGCGGGATTGCCGTGGCCGTGCTTATTTCCACCTTGGTATCCACCATCTCCGAATTCAGCAGTGCGGCGGCGTTGGATGCACTGCAGAACGAGGCAGAAGAC
>JBGVKV010000131.1:0-10614 GCA_045123975.1 Eubacteriales bacterium
GAGGGGATAATCACCTTATTACCGCGGATAATTCCCGCGATGAGCAAATCCTTTTTGAGCGTCAATTCCCGCAGGGAGACACCAAGAATCTTACTTCCCTCCCGGGCAACGAATTCGATAGCCTCTACCCGGTCGTCTACCAGCTTGTACAACGTGGAAATATGGCTGCCACCGGAATTCTGCACGGCACGAACGTACTGTACGATCATATTGGACGTCAACTGCATGGGCGAGATCAAGCTGTCCAGACCCACGCTGGCCGCCATTTTTTTCAAAGACGGTCTGTTGACGCGCGTGATGATTTTTGCATCGCTTTGGCTCTTGGCAAACATGGACAGGATGATATTTTCCTCATCCATACCGGTCAGGGCTACACAAGCGTCCACATCGGAAAGCCCCTCACTGATCAGAAGATCCTGGTTTGTACCGTCGCCGCAGATTACAGTAGCCTTGGGGAAGGAATTGCTCAGCCATTCACAGCGCTCACGGTCACTCTCCACAATCTTGACACGGATTCCGGACTCCAGAAGCTGACGGGTAAGATAATAGGCAATCCGACCGCCGCCGATGAGCATCACGTTCCGGATACGGGACACAGCTGTTCCCTGTTCCTTGAAGAAAGAGGAAAGATCTGCATGCGAGGCAGTCACGTGGATACGGTCTCCGGCCTGCAAGACGAAATCACCGCTGGGGATGATTACACCGTCCCCACGAGCCACGGCACAGATCAGCAATTTGGACTTATAAACGGTGGGCAGCTTAAACAGGGACAGCCCATCCAGGGGGCTTCCCTCCTCCACCTTGATTTCCGCCAGGTCAATGCGTCCCTTAGCAAAGGAATCCACCTTGATGGCAGACGGCCTACGAATGATGCGGGAGATCTCACCGGCAGCATACAACTCCGGATTGACCATAGCAGACAGGCCCAGCTCGTCCCGCAAAAAAGGCAAATGGCTGGACAGCTTCGGATCCCGCACACGGGCAATCGTTCGGTGGGTACCCATTCTCTTCGCCATGACACAGGAGAGAATATTGAGTTCGTCCTGCATGGACGTAGCAATCAGCAGATCCGCCCGGTCCGCGCCCGCGGCCAGCAGATCCTCATAGCACGCACCGGATCCTTCGATACCCATAACGTCGTATTCCGTTTCAGCATAGTCAACAACATCGCTGTTCGGGTCAATGATGGAAATATCGTGATTCTCACTGCGCAGATTCTGCACCAGACTCAAGCCGACTTTTCCGCCGCCGACAATGATAATATTCATACGTTACCTCACACGAAAATCGTTCTTGCGTATTCCTGCAATGGGTCGGAGTCTGTAACCGAACGGGAAAGAGCTCAGAGGAGTAAACTCCGCTGAGCCTTCACCGATTATAAACTTTTTACGACAGCAAAATTTCTCATCAGTCCACAGGACGCATGCGCCAGATGTTCTCCGCATATTCACGGATACTGCGGTCAGCCGCAAAGAAGCCGGCCTTGGCAATATTGGTCAGGGACTTCTGCGACCAGGCTGTAGAATCCAGGTAGGTCTTGCGCATGTTCTCGGAAGTTGCAAAATAAGAATCGAAGTCCGCCAGGCACATATACGGGTCGGAAACACCGTAACCGTACAGCAAATAGCCTACGATATTGGTAAAGCTGTTTCCGGCAAAGCCGCGGCTGAGGGAATCCATAATGCGGCGCAGACGCTCATTGCCCTGATAATAGGACAGAGATGCGTAGCCATTCTTCCAAAGCTCATCTACCTCCTCGGAGCGCAAACCGAAGATATAGATATTATCCATACCAACGGCTTCTGCCATCTCCACGTTGGCACCGTCCATGGTACCGAGGGTGAGGGCACCGTTGATCATAAACTTCATACAACCGGTACCGGAGGCCTCCTTACCGGCCAGGGAAATCTGCTCGCTGATATCGCTGGCGGGCATCAGAATCTCGGCGGTGCTGACGTTATAGTCCTCCAGATAGACCACGCGGATGATCTCGCGCATCTTGGGATCCCGCTCAATCTCCTGGCCCAGGCTCCAGATCAGCTTGATGATATCCTTCGCCATATAGTAGCCGGGCGCAGCCTTGCCGCCGAAGATAAAGGTAGTAGGCTGGATATTAGCGTTGGGATTCTCCTTCAGCTCGTTGTAGTAAGCGATGATCTTGAGTACGTTCAAAAGCTGACGCTTATACTCGTGCATACGCTTAACCTGCACGTCGAAGATGGAATTCGGATCCACCGTCACGCCGCGCTTTTTCAGCATCTCGGAAGCAAAGAACTTCTTATTCTCTGCCTTGATCTCTTGCAGACGGGTGAGGACGGAAGTATCCTCTCTGAATTTCAGGAAGTTATCCAGTTGGGTAGGATCCTTGCGGTAGCCGGTGCCGATGCATTCGTCCAAAAGGCCGGACAGGCCGGGGTTGGAATAGCACAGCCATCTGCGGTGAGCGATACCGTTGGTCACGTTGGTGAACTTATACGGCATTGCCTTATAGTAGTCGTGGAACACGCTCTTTTTCAGAATCTCGGAATGGAGCGCGGACACGCCGTTGACGGTATGGGATGCCGCTACGCTGAGATTTGCCATACGGATCTGGGAATAGCCCACGATGGCCATGCGGGAGATACGATCCCAGTCACCGGGATACATATTCCAAAGATCAGCGCACAGACGGCGGTTGATCTCCTCAACGATCATATAGATACGGGGCAGTTTCAGGCGGAACAGATCCACGTTCCACTTCTCCAAAGCCTCAGGGAGAACGGTATGGTTGGTGTAGGATACCACCTGAGTAACCACGGACCAGGCAGCCTCCCAGTTATAGGAATAGGTATCCATCAGAATACGCATAAGCTCCGGCACGCACAGTGCGGGATGGGTATCGTTGATATGGATAGCCACCTTATCGGCAAAGTTATAAAGAGATCCGTAGGTGTTCAGATGCTCGGCGATGATGCTCTGCAGGGATGCGGACACCAGGAAGTACTGCTGGCTCAGTCGCAAAAGCTTACCCTCGTCGTGATCGTCGGAGGGATACAGGACCTTGGAGATCACCTCTGCGTCTGTATTCTTCTGCAATGCCTGCAAATACTGTCCCTGGGAGAACAGATTCATATTGAATTTGGTGGTGTTGTGGGCCTTCCACAGACGGAGTTTATTCACGGTCTTTGAGTCATGACCGGAAATAAACATATCGTACGGAACGGCCTGAACCTCATCGTACTCGGTATGGGTAATGGTGCAGTGACCGCTGTCCCAGCTTTCCTGTACGCGACCGCCGAAACGGACGGTGTACGCCTTATCGGTACGGGGGGCCAGCCATGCGTCGCCGAAATTCATCCATACGTCGGGCAATTCCACCTGGTTACCGTCGATGATCTTCTGCTTGAACAGACCGTACTCATAGCACAGAGAAAATCCCATAGCGGGATAATCCAGCGTGGTGAGGGAGTCCATAAAGCAAGCGGCTAGACGGCCCAGACCGCCGTTGCCAAGGCCCGGATCCGGTTCCATATCGTAAAGGGATTCCAGATCAAAGCCAAGCTCCTTGAGAGCGCCCTCATACTGGTGGGCAAGATCCAGATTCCAAAGGTTGTTCTTGAGAGAACGGCCGATGAGGAACTCCATGCACAGATAGTACACGGTCTTCTTACGCTGTTTCTTCAGTTGTTCTTTATAATCTGCGCGCTTCTGCGCCAGGATATCTTTTACACTCAGAATAGTGGCCTTATACACCTGCTCCTGATTGGCCTCGTCGGGTGTAACACCAAAATATCTCGCCAGTTTTTCCGTCAGATTCTGCTTAATCTGCGCCTGATCCAAAACAGTGTTCATATAATTGATTCCTTACGTGTTGAAATAGGCAAAACGGACACAAGGGGATACTGAATGCAGCATCCCCTTGCGGTTTATGCCGAACTATCGGCAATTATTATACCATATTTTTTCCCTTTGGTAAAGGGGTAAAACGAAAATTCCTGTACTATCAGGCCTTTTCGCCCCATTTTAGCTATTCATAGCCCCATACAGTTCCAGATATTTACCGGCAGATGCTCCCCAGGAGAAGTCTACGCTCATCACGTTCTGCAAAAGTGCATTCCATTTTTCCTTATCGCGGTACAATTCCAGCGCATTCTCCAAAACGTGCATCATCTCGTGGGCATTATAATTTGTGAAGGAGAAGCCGTTTCCCTCCCCCGTATACTGATTGTATGCGTGGATGGTATCGTACAGTCCGCCCGTTTCACGGACTACGGGTACGGTGCCGTAGCGGGATGCGATCATCTGGGCAAGGCCGCAGGGCTCGCTCTTGGACGGCATCAGGAACATATCCGCGCCGGCGTAGAATTTCTTGGACAAAGCCTTATTGTATTCCAGCTTGGCGCAGAATTTAGCGGGATAACGGTATGCAAGATCGGCAAAGAAGCCTTCCATATCCTTCTCACCCGTACCGAGAAGAGCCACCTGCACGTTGTTGCGGCAAAGGAACTCCTCGATGACGTGACGGATCAGATCAAATCCCTTATGGGTAGCCAGGCGGGAGATCATAACGATCAGCGGAACGTCCGGATCGGGTGCAAATCCGCAGATGGATTGCAGATCCATCTTATCCTTCACCTTGCCGGACAGATCGTCCTTGGTGAACACGGCAGCGATCTCCGGATCTGTTTCGCAGTTATAGTACTCCGTATCGATACCGTTGATGATACCGCTCAGCTTATCCTGACAGGTGTACAGAATGTGATGCAACCCGGCGGAATAATACTCCGTCATAATCTCGGATGCATAACGGGGGCTGACGGTGCTGACGCGGTCCGCGCAGACGAGAGCACCCTTGGTGAGATTGATGGCGCCGTTGTACTCTACGATGGAGCGGTCCCACTCCGCCAACTCGAACACGTCGCCCAGGATGGAGAAATCATACACACCCTGATACTCGATATTGTGAATGGTATACAGAACACGGATATGCTCATAGCCGGGCATCAAACCGAATTTCCGTTTCAGATAGATTACGGCGGGAGCGGTCTGCCAGTCGTTGGCATGCATAATATCCGGGAAGAACTGCGTAACAGCCATCAGCTCCAGCACGGCTTTGCCGAAGAAGGCGAAACGCTCGCCGTCATCATAGCTACCGTAGAGAGCGGCACGCTTGAAGTAATATTCGTTATCGATGAAGTAGTAGGTAACTCCCTCGCGCACAGTGCTCCAGATACCGCAGTACTGGCTGCGCCAGGAAAGGCGAACGGTGGTCTCGCACTCAAACTTCAAAGAAGCACCGAACTTCTCTTTGATGGACGGATACATAGGAATGACCACACGGACATCCCCCTCTTCCCCCAAGGATCTCTTTACAGCAATGGGCAAGGAGCCAAGTACGTCTGCCAGGCCTCCGGTAGAGGCATAGGGCAGCGCCTCCGACGCCACGTACAAAATCTTCATAGCATTTATCCTTTCTCAAAAGGTGATGTGGCCGCGGAGGTATCCGCGGCCACTCCGTCATCAGATCATTTTGCCTTTTTCAATGTAATACGGTTGTACGTCGCAGCCGGAAAGCATACGTCCGTCACGGATCACCACGTTCTTATCACTGATCACGTAATTGAGGAATACGTTTTCACCGGTGATGGTATCCTGCATCAGAATACAGTTCTTCACGGTGCAGTTACGGCCTACCTTTACGCCGCGGAACAAAATGGAATTCTCCACCGTTCCCTCGATCACACAGCCGTCAGCAATCATGGAATTCTTCACATTGGATGTCTCACTGTAATAAGTGGGCGTGGAATTACGCACCTTGGTATAAACCGGACGGTTGGGCACGTCAAAGAGAGACTTGCGTGCGTTATCGTCGGTGATCTGCTCCATGCTGCAGCGGAAATAGTCTGCCAGGGAGGACACGCAGGCAAAATAGCCGTCGTATTTGTACACACGGAAATTCTTCGTATCCTTATAGCGGTTGATGAAATCGCGGGTCATACTGTTATAATCGTGGGCAATAGCATCCTGCACCATGTGGAGCAAATAATCGGTACGCATGACCACGATATTCAGAGCAACGTCCGCCTCGCCGGCAAAGTTCTTCGGATACGGCAGGACGTCGGTAATACGGCCGCTCTCATCGGAGGCAAACAGAACGTTGGCCTCAGCCTGTCCTTCGGTGAGAGTCATGGTCTTTACCGCCATAGTAATATCGGCCTTGTGCTTGATATGATCTTCAATGATCGCCTTGAAGTTTACGTTGCAGATCACGTCGCAGTCGCTCATGACCACGTACTCGTCTTTGATCTTGGCGATGGAATTATACACGCTCTTCAATGCCTCCAGGCGGGTGGTATAGGAGGTCTGACGAGCGGTGTCTCCTGCCATAATATTGGGCGGGAGGATCTTGATACCGCCGGAACGGCGGGCCAGATCCCAGTCCTTACCGCTTCCCAAATGGTCCATCAGAGACTGATAGTTGGACTGTGTAATAACGTCGATGTTGAATATGTTGGCATTCACCATGTTGGACAGGGTGAAGTCGATGAAGCGGTAGCGACATCCGAACGGAACGGATGCAATGGTGCGGAGTCTGGTGAGCTCCGGAATGTTATTGTCGTGAATATTAGAGAAAATAATTCCTGTAACAGCCATTGTACATGCCCTCCTTACTTATGTGCTTTCTCTGCCAGGTATTTGGCGTTGACCATGGCTCCACCCGGAATATCCGTTCCGGGAGCAATCGTCAGGCCGCTTCCCACCAGGGCAATGTTTTCCGGCGTGCTCTTGGTACGTCCGATCACGGATCCGGCACCGATCTCCGTATCGCTGTCGACGATGGAGTAGTTGACGGTAGCGCCCTCACCGATAGTTACGTTGCTCATGATCACGGAATCCTTGACGTAAGCGCCGCGGGCTACCTTAACGCCGGCGGACAGAACACAGTTCTCTACGACACCCTGGATCTCACATCCCTCGGTGATCAGAGAATTGGTAACGCGGGCAAAGTCACCGATCAGGTGCGGCGGCTCTGCATTGTTACGGAAGTAGATGCGCCATGCGGGATCGTGGAGACGGAAGGCAGGATCGCTTCCCAAGAGATCCATATTGGCCTCCCACAAGCTTCCGATGGTTCCAACGTCCTTCCAGTAGCCCTCAAAGGCATAGGCGAACATACGGCAACCGTCGTTCAGCATAGCGGGAATCACGTTTTTGCCGAAGTCCTTGGAGGAGTTGGGATCCGCTTCGTCCCGGATCAGATATTCCTCAAGCAAGGTCCGGTTAAAGATATAAATACCCATGGATGCCTTGGTGCTCTTGGGATGGGCAGGCTTCTCCTCAAATTCCAGAATGCGGTTGTCCGCATCGGTATTCATAATGCCGAAACGGCTTGCCTGATCCAACGGAACATCAAGCACTGCGATGGTGCAGTCCGCACCCGTTTCCTTATGCTGCTTCAGCATCTTGCTGTAATCCATTTTATAGATATGGTCACCGGACAGAATCAATACGTAATCCGGATCATACCGGTCGATAAAGTTCAGGTTCTGATAGATCGCATTGGCAGTACCCTTATACCAGTCTGCGCCGTTGCTTCCCTGATACGGAGGCAGAACACGCACACCGCTGGCCACGCGGTCCAGATCCCAGGGCTCGCCGTTGCCGATATACTCATTCAGCACCAGCGGCTGATACTGGGTCAAAACACCCACTGTATAAATACCTGAGTTCACGCAGTTGGACATGGGAAAATCAATGATACGGTACTTGCCGCCAAACTGAACTGCAGGCTTTGCGGTTTGCTCGGTCAGTGTGTACAGTCGGGATCCCTGACCACCGGCCAGGAGCATTGCCACACACTCTTTCTTCTTGTACATTTTTGTCACCTCGTATTGTTTGTTTACTTTGCGGAAGAACTTTGCTTTTGGAATATAACGGCGCCATGCGGCGGAAGGGTCATGGAAATTGTATGCGTACGGCTGCCATCCGCATTCTTAACGGAGACGGTTTTGCAAGATCCGTTCAGGCGGTTCTCGCCACCGAATTCTTCGGCATCGCTGTTGAGAATCTCATTATACAATCCGCTCTTGGGAACCTGTACGGACAGATTATCCCGACGGACGGGTACGAAGTTCAGAACAACCACCAATTCGTGCCCCTTCGAATCAATGCGGCGGTAGGAGAGGATTCCCTCGTCCGCATTATCCGGATCGATCCACTGAAAACCGTCCCAGCCGTCGTCGATTTCCCACAACTCGGGATGCTCCCGATACAGATGATTCAGTTCCTTAACGAAATGCTGCATCTGAGCGTGACGGGGATACTCGGTCATGAACCACTCCAGGCTGTTCTTATAGTCCCACTCACGGAACTGAGCGAACTCAGTGCCCATAAACGTCAGCTTCTTGCCGGGAAGGGTCATCATATAGGTGAGGAACGTGCGCATAGACGCAAACTTATCGTCGTACGCACCAAACATTTTATCGATCAGTGACTTCTTGCCGTGCACCACCTCGTCGTGGGAAACGGGGAGAATGTAGTTCTCCGAAAAGGCGTACATCAGGGGGAACGTGAGCTTATTATGGATACCGCGGCGGAAAAGCGGATCCGTCTGCACGTATTCAAACAGGTCGTTGGACCAACCCATGTTCCACTTGAAATTGAATCCGAGACCGCCCTCATGGACGGGCTTGGTGATCATAGGCCAGGCGGTGGACTCCTCCGCCACCATAAGAATATCGGGGAACTCACCGAACACGGTGCTGTTCAGCTTGCGGAAAAAGGCGATGGCCTCATAATTGTGATTGCCGCCGTCCTCGTTGGGAATCCACTCACCGGGAGCACGGTCATAATCCAGGTACAGCATCGATGCCACCGCATCTACGCGCAGACCGTCCGCGTGGTATTCTCTGAGCCAGAACAGTGCGTTGGAGATGAGGAAGGACTGCACCTCGGTGCGCCCCACGTCGAAACAGCGGGTACCCCATCCTTTATGCTCCATACGATCCCAGCCCTGGTACTCGTATAGCGGTCCTCCATCGAACTCGTACAGACCATGGGCATCCTTCGGGAAGTGGGCAGGCACCCAATCCAGGATAACCCCGATGCCGGCACGGTGCATGGTATCCACGAAGTATTTGAAATCCCGCGGCGTGCCGAAGCGGCTGCTGGGCGAATAATATCCCGTCACCTGATATCCCCAGGAGCCGTCAAAGGGATGCTCCATCACGGGCATCAGCTCCACGTGGGTATATCCCATCTCCGTGAGATAGGGAGCAAGCGAATCCGCGATATCCCGGTAGTTCATATAATTGTCGCCGTTTTCCACGGAGGCATCGTTTTCCGTATGCCAGGATGCCAGATTCATCTCATAGATGTTCATGGGAAGCGGATAGAAGTGACGCTTCTTTTTGCGGCGGCCGATCTCGGAATTTTTCTTCCGTTGGGTCATCCATTCCCCATCCTGCCAGCCGTAGGAAATATCGGTACGGATCACCGACGCGCTGTCAGCGAACGGCTGGTTCTGCAAAGCATAGGGATCCGCTTTCATAAAGGTACGCCATCCCCGACGGATAGCATATTTGTAGTACGTTCCCTCCAGAGAGGTGGTGCTGATGATGGTAGCCTCCCACACGCCGGAATCCGGCAGACGTGTCATAGGCCAGCCGTCGGTCCACGCACAAAAGTCACCGATTACGCGAACCTCGTCCGCATTCGGCGCCCATACACGGAACGTATACTGATAAGGGGCATCCCCGGGCACGGCGTGAACACCCAAAAATTCATAAGAAGCATAATTGGTTCCTTGATGGAACAGATACAGCGGCAAAGAGCTATTTTTATCTTCGATCATTTACAAACTCCCGATTCTTCAGAAAAGCATCCGTTTCCGGCCAAACGCCGGAAGCAGGCAGAAATTACCTACCATCCTCATTATAGCACTCGCATATATAAAAAGCAATAGGTTATTTGGCATTTTGCCCATTTTTATCAGATGATATTTGCCAAACATTATGGACATTTAACACATAATTGTGACAAAAATCGTAATTTTCCGTGTCAACATTCCTGTAGGAATAAAAAGAAACGGCAAAGGTTTTGCCTCTGCCGCTCGAAAAATGTTACTGCAATCGCTTCGTCAGTTTTTCGATCCGATCGTCCGTGCCGACCACGGTAATGGTATCCCCTTCCTCAAACAGCGCATCCGGACTGGGAAGCGGATCCAGCCTGCCGCCCGCATGGCGCACCGCCACAACCGTTACGCCGTATCGATGACGGATATGAATATCGATCATAGACCGGCCAACCCAATCCTTGGGAACGTGGATCTCCACAATGGAATAATCATCGGAAAAGCTGAAATACTCCAACACTTCTTTTTTTGCCAGCACCTGTGCCAATCGGTCGCCCATATCCTCCTCGGGGAATACGGTCATATCCGCACCGACACGGGTGAGAATCCGCTTGTGCCGCTCGTTCATAGCACGGGCCACCACCTCCGGCACGCCCAGCTCCTTAAGAATCATTGTGGCAAGGATACTGTCACTCATATTGTCGTCAATGCACACCACGGCGCAATCGTAATCGACGGCACCGGAGGAGCGAATCACCGCCTCGCTGGTAGGATCGCCGATC
>JBGVKV010000132.1:0-4766 GCA_045123975.1 Eubacteriales bacterium
TGGGTTGCAATGCTCTGAATAACGCCTATATAGATAAAGGATGCCAGCATAGACGATCCGCCGTAGCTTAAAAAGGGAAGAGTAATGCCGACAACAGGCAGCATACCCAGGCACATGCCGATATTTTCCAGAGACTGCACCAGCATAATGGCGGCAACGCCGACGCAAATATTGGCGCCGCAATCCTTACGTGCGTGACGGGCCAGCCAAATCAGCCGGAAAATCAAGGTCCCCATCAGTGCCATATAAGTGAAAGCACCGAGAAATCCGAATTTCTCACAAAAGACAGCAAACAGGAAATCGGATTTATACTCAGGAATCAGCTTAAAATAGCTGCCACCGGAAAAGCCCGCACCGGAAAAACCGCCCGCGGCAATGGCATCGCGGCTTTTCAGGGCCTGATACCCGTATTTCTCCGGATCCAGCTCCGGATTAAATCCCACAAGGATTCTCTGCTGCTGATACTCGCTGAGTCTGGGCCAAATATACGGGAACAGAACGACAATGATCGCAAATGCCGCAATGAAATACCAGAGTGACAGCCCACCCGTGTACAGCATAATGGCCATGATGGCCAAAAAGACCAGAGCAGATCCCAAATCGCCTGTCAAGAGAACCAGGCCGGTAATGATCCCGCCGTGTATACACAGCGTCAGCACTACAAGAGGATGATTGATCTTCTTTTTGACCAGGTCAATGTGCTTGGCGAAGGTCATGATGAAAACGATCTTCACAAATTCCGCCGGCTGTATGTCAAAGGGAAGACCCGGTATGGAAAGCCAGCACTTATTGGTGCTTTCCGCATCGGGGCCCACACCGAATATTACAGTGACAACCATAAGCCCAACGCCTGCTACAAGGAGAGGGATGGCGAAGTGATTCAGAAGCTCATCATAATCAAACAGGGAAATTATATACGCCATAACGAGGCCAACCAAGGAGGCAGCGATCTGAATGGATACGCGTCGCATACCGTTGGCGCTGGCGTTTGCGGCTCCGGCAAGAGTAAGTACGCTCAAAGAGGTCATTCCGAGCACAGCTACGATCACAACGTAGTCAATCCGCCGGAGTTTTTCTTTCAGAGATACCGATAACTCTCTCATACGATCAAGGGCAGATTAATAGGCCTTGCCCCAATAAACCAATTTCTTTGCAGGACGGCCGCAGCAAACGCACTTGTCGGAAACAATTTCCTGATCCATGGGGATGCAGCGGGATCCGACACCGGTCATTTCCTTTACTTTATCCTCGCACTCGGGATCGCCGCACCACATGGCACGAACAAAGCCGTCGCCGTTTTCGGCCAGCTTAGCATTGATTTCATCAATGGTTTCACAGGTATAGGTACGGCTTTCACGGTTGGCCAAAGCCTTCTCGTACATACCGTCGTGAACTGCCTGCAGTTTTTCAGCAACTGCCTTCTCCAGCTCATCCAGCTTTACGATAGTCTTTTCACGGTTGTGACGGGTAACCAGGACACACTGACCAGCTTCCAGGTCGCGGGGACCGATCTCAATGCGGAGGGGAATGCCCTTCATCTCATATTCGGCATACTTCCATCCGGGGGAATTGTCGCTGTCGTCCAGTTTGGTTCTGAAATCGCCGCGCAGACGGTTGTAGATGGATTCTGCTGCCTCGGTAACGCCTTCCTTATGAGCCGCTACGGGAATAATAACCACCTGAATCGGTGCGATAGAGGGCGGCAGTACCAGACCGTTATCGTCACCGTGAGTCATAATGATACCGCCAATCATACGGGTAGTGCATCCCCAAGAGGTCTGGTGAGGATATACAAGCTTGTTTTCACGGTCGGTGTAGGTGATGTCAAATGCGCGTGCAAAACCGTCGCCGAAGAAGTGGGAGGTTGCTGCCTGCAGCGCCTTACCGTCATGCATCAATGCTTCGATGGCGTAAGTGTCTTCCGCACCGGCGAACTTATCGCTGGGAGTCTTGGCACCCTTGATAACAGGAATCGCCAGATCCTTTTCGTGGAAATCGGCGTACACGTTCAGCATCTGGATGGTCTCCTCACGTGCCTCCTCAGCCGTTGCATGCATCGTATGGCCTTCCTGCCACAGGAATTCACGGCTGCGCAGGAAAGGACGGGTGGTCTTTTCCCAACGCACTACGGAGCACCACTGATTATACAGCTTCGGCAGATCGCGGTAGGAACGGATGATGTTAGCGAAATGCTCGCAGAACAGAGTTTCGGACGTAGGACGGACACAAAGACGCTCACTAAGAGGCTCGCTGCCGCCATGGGTAACCCAAGCTACCTCAGGAGCAAAACCGGCTACGTGATCCTTCTCCTTCTGCAGAAGAGATTCGGGAATGAACATAGGCATATACACGTTCTCGTGGCCCAGTTCCTTGAAACGGGTATCCAGGGTTTTCTGGATATTTTCCCAGATTGCATAGCCGTAAGGACGGATGATCATGCATCCCTTAACGCTGGAATAGTCGATCAGATCTGCTTTCTTGCAGATGTCGGTATACCACTGAGCGAAGTCCACGTCCATGGACGTGATCTGCTCAACCATTTTCTTGTCGTTCTTCATAATACACTCCGTAGAATATAAATTATAGATTATTGTACCGCAATATAGTGAAAAAGTCAAAGGTTTTTCGCCAAATTATCTATTATTCATCCGCTTTTTTCAGGCGGGCGTAGGTTGCCATCAGTTTTTTGGTGCCTACTTTGTCAAATGCGATCTCATAAAGGATGTCACCGCCCATATTTTTCGTGGACAGGATTATGCCGTCGCCGAACGTAGTATGCCGTACACGATCACCGGCTGCAAAGCAAGGCAGGGAGGCTTTTGCTGCGCCGACGGATGATACAGGGCGAGGAGCAGCCGCCGGGCGGGATACGCCGAAGCTCCGCGGTGCATATCCGGCAGACTGGCCGCCAAAGGATACCTTTTTCTGCATCGGCACAGCGGAATACGTATCTATCTCCTCCACCAATTCGGGGGGGATCTCTTCCGCAAACCGGGAAATAGGATTGTACTGTGTGGATCCGTTCAGCATACGGTTGTGTACGTGAGTTATGTACACCTTCTTCTTTGCTCTGGTGATAGCAACGTAGGCAAGACGCCGCTCTTCCTCGATCTCGTCAGGATTCATAATAGATTGCCGTCCCGGGAAAAGACCTTCTTCCATGCCGGGTAGGAACACAACGGGGAACTCAAGACCTTTGGCGCTGTGGATCGTCATCAGTACCACGGCGTCAGCGGCCTCATCGTATTTATCCACATCGGAAACGAGGGCTACGTCCTCCAGGAACTCGGAAAGGGAAGGCTCCTCCGCACTCTGCTCATACTGAGCAGCGGATGTGATCAACTCACCGATATTATCAATGCGGTCAGCTTCCTCAGCACCGGCCAATTCCAGCATCCGTCCGTATCCTGTAACGTCTACAATAGAACGGATCAGATCGGCCACACCAATTTGCGCCGCTTTGTGCCGCAGCTCATCCACCAGCTGTGCAAAGGATTCCATGCTTTTTGCCGCCGCCTGGGGAATCGCCTTATATTCTGTAGCGTGACGGATGAATTCCAGCATTGAATATCCCCCCGCCTGCGCCATCGATTCCGCGGTCAGAATGGATTTGTCGCCGATGCCGCGCTTGGGAACATTAATAATCCGTTTTAGACGAACGTCGTCCAGCGGATTGTTGATAACGCACAGGTAGGCAAGAATATCCCGAATCTCCGCGCGGTCGTAGAACCGAAGGCCGCCTAACATGCGGTATGGAATGCCGCTTTTGGCAAATGCCTGCTCAATATTCCGGGACTGTGCGTTTGTCCGGTACAGCACGGCGAAATCCCGATAGGCGTACTGCTTTTCCCGCATATCTTTGTGAATCTGATCACACAGATATCTTGCCTCATCGTTCTGGTTACCCAGTTTCCGCAGAGTTATCCGTTCGCCAGCCTCACCGGCTGTCCACAGCTTCTTATCGTGACGTGTGTCGTTTCTGCTGATCACTCCGTTAGCCGCATCCAGGATATTCTTGGTGGAACGGTAATTCTGCTCCAGCTTGATAACACGTGCATTTTTGTAGTTGCTTTCAAAGTTGAGGATATTTTCAATCGTAGCACCGCGGAATTTATAGATGCTCTGGTCATCGTCGCCAACGACCATAATGTTGTTAAATCCGCCGGACAGCAGAATCGTAAGCTGCAGCTGCGCCTTATTGGTGTCCTGATACTCATCGACACACACGTAACGGAATTTACTCTGCACGTAGTCTAAAGCTTCCGGATTCTCCTCAAGAAGACGAACGGTCTGCATAATAATGTCATCAAAATCCATCAGGTTGGACGAACGCAAACGCTCCTGATACAACGCATAAATTTTTGCGACCTGCTTCAGCTTATAATCCGTGCCGGCTTCGGCAGCAAAATCCTCCGGTGTCAGAAGACGGTCCTTCGCACGGCTGATCAGGTTCATCACGCTCTTGATCGGCAGCTGCCGATCATCCATATTTAGCTGCTTCATACAGGCAGAGATCAGTTTTTTCGAATCGTCCGTATCACAGATGCCGAATCCGTCCTGATACCCAAGAGCCTTATACCAGCGACGAAGCAGTCGAAGACAAACGGAATGAAAAGTTCCCGCCCAGATATCGGAGGCTTCCGAACTGCCTTCACCAAACGCGGAAGCCAATCGGCTCTTAATCTCGTTGGCCGCTTTATTGGTAAACGTGATGGCCAGAACGGACCAAGCCTTGGGCGGTCTGGCAGCAAATCGGGTGAGAAACG
>JBGVKV010000133.1:0-4821 GCA_045123975.1 Eubacteriales bacterium
CCTCATCGATGATAAGAAGATCGTCATCGTAAAGGGTGCGTTCGACGTGATGATGACACGCTGCGTGGCCGGCGACTTACAGACGGCAAAGAAATATACCGAATCCATGAGCGAGGACGCGCTCCGTGTTCTGGCTGTAGCCTATAAAGAGATCGATACGATCCCCGATAATCCCAACTCCGAGGAGTTGGAAAACGGTCTGACCTTCATGGGACTGGTGGGTATGATCGACCCGCCCCGTCCAGAGGCTAAGGACGCCGTTGCTCTTTGCCGCCGTGCAGGCATCAAGCCGGTAATGATCACCGGTGACCACGTGGTTACCGCGTCCGCCATCGCACGGGAGCTTGGCATTCTGGACAAGGGTGACCGCGCCATCACCGGTGCGGAATTGGACGCTATGACCGATTCCGAGTTGGATGCGCAGGTAGAGCACATCTCCGTATACGCCCGCGTTTCTCCCGAGAACAAGATCCGCATCGTAAAGGCTTGGCAGCGTAAGGGACAGGTCGTATCCATGACCGGTGACGGCGTAAACGATGCGCCTGCACTGAAAGCCGCCGATATGACCCTGACCGACGATAACTTTGCTACCATCGTGGATGCTGTCCGCGAAGGCCGCGGCATCTATGCCAACATCCGGAAGGTGGTTGGCTTCCTGCTCGGCACCAACATCGGTGAGGTTCTTACCGTATTCTTCGCTATGATTCTGTGGCACAAAACTCCCCTGCTCTCCATGCAGCTTCTGTGGATCAATCTGGTAACCGACTCCCTGCCCGCTATCGCCCTGGGTATGGAAGACGTAGAATCCGACGTAATGGATCGGAAGCCCAAGCCGAAGAAGGAAGGCATTTTCGCCCACGGTCTCGGCATCCGCGTAGTACTGCAGGGCTGTATGTTCGCCGCACTGACGCTGATCGGCTTCCTGTTGGGCGAGAAGGCACACGGAACCGTGGAAGGCGGTCAGACTATGGCATTCATGGTTCTGGCTCTGTCCCAGATCGTACAGGCATACAATATGCGCTCCGAGCACTCTCTGTTCCACATCGGTCCCTTCACCAACAAGACTCTGAATCTGGCGGCGCTGACCTCCACGCTTCTCGTAGCGCTGGTTCTCTTTACCCCCTTGAGCACCATCTTCGGTCTTGTTATCCTTCCCTGGAAGATGTATCTGATCGGTCTTGGCCTGATTCTTGTACCCTTCGTAGTTATGGAGATCTCCAAGGCGTTGGGTCTGATCAAGAAGAAGCACTAAGCAATAACAAAACTCCGCTTCGATGGAAGCGGAGTTTTTCTTTATCCAATAGACCGCAGATTATCTTTTACCTTTACAACACTGGGCTCCCATCATTTCATCTATGGAAATCCCAAGAATATTTGATATATCCGGCAACAGAAATATATCGGGGTAACAAATCTCCCTTTCCCATTTGGACACGGCAAAAGCACTGACACCCAGTTGTTTTCCAAACTCACCCTGCGTCATTCCCCTCTCCTTGCGGTATCTAAAAATACACTCTCCTATGCGAATCTTGTTCATCATTTTACTCTTTTGTATACCTCGTGATCACGGCTCATCATACCGAAAGCGATCATCTCACGGCGGATGGTACAGAAATCCTCATGGTAACGAAGAATAATCTCATTGACCTCTTTTTCACTATACTCGTGCTCAAAATCAAATTGCTTTACTATTTCAGCAAGCACGATCTCCCGTTTCTTTCTTTGCGTAGGTATCTGGATCAGCCGACCGTATTTGAAAAAGTGTGATATTACCTCTTTTTTATACTTTTCCTCGGTATTAACAATCTCCTCGTCTTTTTTAATCAATTCGTAAAGCGGCTTATCAAAAATCCCGCGATTGAGCGAATAGATAATATAGAATTGAGAGCGGGAGCAATTGACAACACCTGCCGATTCCATTTTCTTGAGATGGTAACAAATGGTCGCGGGAGTAAGAGAAAGCTCGCAAGCGATTTTCTCCACGTAAGAATCTTCTTTCAAAAGAATATTGAGTATTTCAAGGCGGGTTTCGTCGGCAAGAAGCTTCAAAAGGGCAAGTTTCTCTTTCACTGAATCACGTCCTTTCGTTTTTCCCAAGCTTCATCAAGACATCCTTTTGCAAATTGTAATCCGCCCATACGCTCTTCAAGCTCAATCTTTTCCCAATCGGCAGCAAAAGGAAGCTTTGATGTAATCTCTGCGATTTTATGCTCGACGAAAGAAAGAACACCGTAATACAGAGCGTAATCGCGCTTTTCTTCTTCGGGAGCACTGTCATAGAGCGCTACATATTCGGGCACAGTAATAAATACATCGTTAACACTGGGATCCAAATAATGGTTTCCAGCATTTCTTTCGGCTGTCCTGTGACTATGAAAAAGCGCCCACCATACATTTGTTAAACCGGCATATCTGTATCTTGCACATTTGTATTCCGTGATTTTGCTTTTTCTTTCCTTTGGATCTTTATCCAGTGCCTCACAAAAATCATCCAATCTTTTTCTTTCCGCATTTATCCGTTCAATTGCAAGTTCATAAAACCGCGAGTTTTCCATAATTATATCTCCTTTTCAAAAGCATAGGGGAATAGATCGTGCTCCACTCTGAAATTGCGCCACATGTCCAAAATCTCATCCATAACTTCCTTTTTGATTCTCGCCTTAAATATAGTTTGCGGATCGCCTGTCTTTTCGGCTTTGGCAAGATCGGTTTGGTATGTGTTGTAGAAATTCACCCGCATAAACATCTCGGGGTAGAGAGAAACCTCCATAATTTCCTTTTCATCCTCGGGCAAATCATTGTAATAAGCAGCGAGGTCGGGAAAATGCTTTATCAGATTCATAAATCTTTTGCTCATCAAATCGGTAGCTTGTTCTATCCCCGATATAAATCCTGCGGCAATTGCCACATTGTAAATGCCAACCTTTAGCTGCAATGCCCCCCGTTCCGTGGGGTGATCCTTGCCCACCGATGCAGCTTCGGTTTTACATGCCTCCTGTCTGGCTCTTGTAATAGCCAATAGACCATTGTATATCTCTTGTTTCGTCATATGAATATCCGCCTTTCTGTTATTTGCCGGCCACACTGATATTATATCTGTCTAATCACTTTCTGTCAACAGTGTTTTGATAAATTTCTAATCGATTAAACCAACAGTATAAAAAATGCCAAAAGTAATCAATATGACTACTCTTGGCATTTCAATTATTACATTCAAAAAAGAAGAATTTCCTTTATACGTTCTTTTTCCACGTGGAGGGAGATAGAGCGATCAGCAAGGGATAGAGTTCCAATCTTCCTGCCAGCATGTCCAAGGATAAAATCAATTTGGAGAGCACGGAAAAGTGGGAGAAGTTTCCCGTGGGGCCCACTTCGCCGAGGCCGGGACCGATGTTGTTGATGCAGGACACTACGGCGGTAAAGGACGTGGTGAAATCCAAGCCGTCGACGGAGATGCACAGCACGGATCCGAGGAGCAAAAGCATATAGATAGCAAAATAGGAGGTGACTCCATACGCTACCGAAGAGGTAACCGGCGTATCGTCGCACCGGACTACCCGCACTTCCCGGGGATTGATCTGGTGACGTATCTCACGGAAGGCCGTTTTGATCAAAATGATCACACGGGACACCTTCAAACCGCCGCCGGTAGAGCTTGCACAGGCGCCCACGAACATCAAGATGACCAAAATTACCTTAGAGAAGGTTGGCCACAGCTCAAAATCTGCCGTAGCGTAGCCGGTTGTGGTAATAATGGAGGAGACCTGGAAGAAAGCGTATCGCAGCGCCTGGAAGGCGGATTCATACCGCGGCAGAATATTGACAGCGATACCGATCACCGATGCGGCAACAATGCCCAGATACCATCGCAGTTCTTCGCTTTTGAGAATCTTGAGCAGTTTGCCGGTAAGAAGGAAATAGTAAATATTAAAGTTGATGCCGAACAACAGCATAAAGATACCGATCACCCAATCGATATAGGCACTGTCGTAATATCCGATGCTGGCATTCTTGATGCCGAATCCGCCGGTTCCCGCCGTTCCGAATGCGTGAACAAAGCTATCAAACAGCGACATACCACCGCACAGAAGGAGAATGATCAGCACCACCGTCATAACGGCGTAAATCAGGTACAGAATCCGCACGTTGCGGCGAAGCTTTGTTACCAACTTGCCAAATGTTGGACCGGGGGTTTCTGCTTTCAGGATATGTACAGCGCTGTTTCCCTCATCCCCGCCATCCGAATTTCCCGGAAGGAAAGCAATGGCCAAAGCAAGCACTCCCATACCGCCTACCCAGTGAGTCCAGCTCCGCCAGAACAAAAGGCTGGGAGAAAGTGCCTCCACGTTGGTCAGGATGCTGGCGCCGGTGGTGGTGAATCCGGACACCGTTTCAAAAAAGGCATCTATGAATGCGGGAATCTCCCGGCTCAGATAAAACGGGAGCGCACCGAACAATGAAAACAATGCCCACATGGCTGTGACAATCACAAAGCCCTCTCTGGCATAGACACGTTTTTCCCTGGGCTTACAGCCGCTGAAGGCAAATCCCGTCACAAGCATGCCCAAAGCCGGCAACAGCAGCGGAAGAAGGCATCCGTCACGGTAGATCACCGACACAATGGCAGGGGGAACGAACAGAAGCGAAGCCAACGTCATAATCCGCCCCAGGTAGTATACAATGAGCCGTTTATTCACGGGCATATCTCCTTTCTTTTCATAAAGGAAACGTTATTCAACGATCTCGTCCAGATCCTGGAAGTAGCGGTTGGTAGTAACAACGATAACGCTGTCGTTCTTCATAACACAATCGTTACCGGAG
>JBGVKV010000134.1:0-36025 GCA_045123975.1 Eubacteriales bacterium
CCCCCCCCCCCCCCCTACGATGTCCGATCATTATATCAAAAATCGGCAGAGGAAACGATATCCTCTGCCGAAATTTGCAAATATCCTTATAAGAAGCCCAAACCTTGCTTTTTTACGGAGTGTAGGGGATTACGGTTCCGCACTTGCACACTGTGCAGCAGTCCATACTTTATCCGTTTGTCTTTTCCATATCCTTTTTGCGGATTTCCACACGGCGGACCTTGCCGCTGATGGTCTTGGGCAATTCCGTGACGAATTCCACGATGCGGGGATATTTGTAGGGCGCGGTGTGGGTCTTGACGTATTCCTGGATTTCCTTTTTCAGGGCGTCCGTACCCTCGGTGCCCCGGGTGAGAACGATGGTGGCCTTTACGATCTGGCCGCGTACCTCGTCGGGAACGGGGGTGATGGCGCACTCCAGAACGTAGGGCAGCTCCATGATCACGCTCTCGATCTCGAAGGGACCGATGCGGTAGCCGGAGGACTTGATCACGTCGTCGATACGGCCCACGTACCACAGGTAGCCGTCCTCATCCATGGTGGCCTGATCACCGGTGTGGTAATAGCCGTCGTGCCAGACTTCCTTCGTCTTTTCCTCATCCCGGTAGTAGCCGATGAACAGACCGCAGGGGGCCTTATCGCCAACGCGGATGCAGATCTCGCCGGTGTCACCGGTGGGACATTCGTTTCCGTCGGGATCCAAAAGGACCACGTCGTAGAGGGGGCTGGGTTTACCCATGGAGCCGATCTTGGGGGTGGATCCCACGAAGTTGGCGATGGACAGAGTGGTCTCCGTCTGGCCGAAGCCTTCCATGATGGTCAGGCCGGTCGCTTTTTTGAACTGATGGGATACCTCGGGATTGAGGGCCTCGCCGGCGGTGGTAGCGTACTGGATGGAGGACAGATCGTACTTGGACAGATCCTCCTTGATGAAGAATCGGTACATAGTCGGCGGCGCGCAGAAGGTGGTGATGTTGTATTTCTTGAACAGAGGCAGGATATCCTCCGAGCGGAAGCGGTCGAAATCGTAGGTGAAGGTGGCCGCCTCGCAGAGCCACTGACCGTAGAGCTTGCCCCACAAAGCCTTACCCCATCCCGTGTCGGAGATTGTGAAGTGGAGACCGTCGGGATTTACGTTGTGCCAGTGACGGGCGGTGGGATAGTGGCCCAGCGCGTACTTATAGGAATGGGTGGCGATACGGGGATAGCCGGTGGTGCCGGAGGTGAACAGCATCAGCATGGGATCATCGCCGCAGGGAGTGTTCTCCGTGCGGAAGTAATGGGTGCTGAAGCGCTCCATCTCCACGTTGAAATCGTTCCAGCCGTCCTTCTTGCCGCCCACCAGCACCTTGATCATGCCGGGGAATTCGGCGGCAGCCTTCTCTGCCTCCAGGGAAACCTCTCCGTCTGCGGTGCAGACGATGGCCTTTACGCCGGCGGCCTTATACCGGTAGGTGAAGTCGTGCTCCACCAGCTGATTGGTGGCGGGGATGGCGATGGCGCCGATCTTGTGAAGGGCCAGCATGCAGAACCAGAACTGGTAATGCCGCTTCAGAACCAGCATAACGGTGTCGCCCTTGCCGATGCCCAGGGATTCGAAATAGTTGGCGGTCTTGGCGGAGTATTTCTTCATATCGCTGAAGGTGAAGCGGCGGTCGGAGCCGTCGCCCGCTACCCACAGCATAGCCAGCTTGTCGGGTGATTTTTCCGCGATAGCGTCCACGCAGTCGAAGGCAAAGTTGAACTTGTCCTCGTTTTTGAAGGAGATGCCGCTGAAGACACCCGCCTCGTCGTAGGTGGATTCGATGAAATTATCCGCAACGGAGGTGCGGCGGCTTTCCGCCGCATCTGCCTTGGTGGCGATGAAGGGAGCCTCGGGATATTCCTCGCTGACCAATCCGTCCTGGGGATTCAGAACCACGGCGTGGAATTCGCATCCGCCCTCGCTGACGGCGATCATACCGTGGGGGATGATGCTGTTGTAGAAGATGGAATCGCCCTCGTGGAGAACGTCCACGTGATTACCGATTTGTACCTTGAGGGAACCCTTGACGACCACGTCGAATTCCTGGCCGTTGTGGGAGTTCAGCTTGATGGGAGCGTTCTGCTCTTCGGGGAGATAGGGGAATTTTACGAGGAAGGGCTCCGCCAGCTTTTCCTTGAATTTGGGAGCCAGGTTGTTATACTCAACGCCGTGCTGCTTTAAGATCTTCAGACCTTCCCCTTTTCTCGTAATGGCGAAGGAGGTAAGCGTGGAGCTTCTTCCTTCCAGCAGATCAACGACTTCAACGCCGCAGGCCTTGGCACACTTATAAATAAACGTGAAGCTGAAATCCGTTTCTCCCTGCTCCAGGAGCATATAGTCCGCGAGGGATACGCCGGTCAGCTTTGCCAGCTCCGCCGGAGTATAACCCTTTGCCTCGCGCAGATCCTTGATTCTGCCTGCGACCTCTTTCAAACTGTAATCCATTGTGTTGTCTCCTTTCCTTTTTCAGGGTTTTGTAAATGGTTACGAATTTGAATAAAACAAAAACCCGCCTCAAAAAAACCTTTTTGAGACGAGTATATAACCCGCGGTACCACTCAAATTGCGAAACGGAAAATTCGCCACTTTCCGGGCTCAGACAAGCCCTTTGCCTTTACGCAGCAATACGGAAGGAGTCTACTTGCTTTCGCTTTCGGTCCTTCGACTCAGAAGTGATGGGTCATTGGACCGTTTTGCCATTGGCTCGCAGCAACCGCCAACTCTCTCCAGGCTTCCCGATCCGACCGTCTTCGTCATAGTCGTTGTTTTTGTGATATTCAAATGTAGTAGAATTATACTCCCGCGATTGCCCTTTTGTCAAGGGGTTTGGGGAAATTTTTTGTGGGGTGAGGGGCTTTCTCCACAAAAGAACCCCCGCCCTGTAGGGCGGGGGATGTCTTATTTCTTCAGTCCCAGAATTTCCACGGATTCGTCCCGCATCTTATATTTCAGGATCTTGCCGGCGGCGTTCATGGGGAATTCCTTCACAAACAGGAAATACCGGGGCACCTTGTGCCGTGCGATGGAGGCGTTGCCGAAAGCCTTCATCTCTGCCTCATCGGCGGTTTCTCCCTTGTGGAGGATCACCCAGGCACAGCATTCCTCGCCGTACCGCTCGTCGGGCACGCCCACGATCTGCACGTCCCGCACCTTCGGGTTGGTCAGATAGAACTCCTCGATCTCACGGGGATACAGATTCTCACCGCCGCGGATGATCATATCCTTCAGTCGGCCGGTTACCTTGTAGTATCCGTCGGGGGTGCGGCAGCAGATATCGCCGGAGTGGAGCCATCCGTCCGCGTCAATGGCCTGGGCGGTGGCCTCGGGCATCTTGTAGTATCCCTTCATAATGTTGAAGCCGCGGGCCACGAACTCGCCGCTTTCCCCGTCGGGGAGCTCTTCTCCCGTTTCGGGATCGATGATCTTGCATTCCACACCGGGGAAGGCACTACCTACGGTCTCCACACGGTGGTCGATATCCTCGTTCACCTCACCCATGGTGCATCCGGGGGATGCCTCGGTCTGACCGTACACGGAGATGATCTCCCGCATGTTCATCTCCTCGGCGGCACGGCGCATCAGATCGGCGGGGCAGTTGGCGCCCGCCATAATGCCGGTACGCATATAGGAGAAGTCGGTCTTGGCGAAATCGGGATGGTTGAACATGGCGATGAACATGGTGGGCACGCCGTTGAAGCAGGTGATGTGCTCGTCGTTCACGCAGGCCAGGGAGGATTTGGGGGAGAAATAGGGAATGGGGCACAGAGTGCCGCCATGGGTCATCATGGACGTCATGGACAGAACCATGCCGAAGCAGTGGAACATAGGCACCTGGATCATCATACGGTCCGCGGTGGACAGATCCATGCGGTCGCCGATGGTCTTGCCGTTGTTGACGATGTTCCGATGGGTCAGCATAACGCCCTTGGGGAATCCGGTGGTGCCGGAGGTGTACTGCATGTTGCATACGTCGTCGGGCTTCACAAGAGAAGCGCGGCGGCGCACCTCCTCACGGGGGATCATGGAGGAACGGGCAAGCATCTGCTCCCACGTCAGACAGCCGGGCATGGAGAAGCCCACGGTGACTACGTTGCGAAGGAAGGGCAGATTCTTCGCGTACAGGGGCTTGCCGGGGGTCAAATCGGACAATTCGGGGCACAGCTCCTGGATGATTTCCTTATAATTGATGTCCTTGCAGTCCTCGATCATCACCAGAGTGTGGGTGTCGGACTGACGGAGCAGGTATTCGATCTCGTGGATCTTGTAGGCGGTGTTTACCGTTACCAGCACCGCGCCGATCTTGGTGGTGGCCCAGAAGGTCACGTACCAGGCAGGCACGTTGGTGGCCCAGACAGCCACGTGATCGCCGGCCTTCACGCCCAGAGAGATCAGGGCGGCGGCGCACTCGTCCACGTCGTGGCGGAACTGGGCGTAGGTGCGGGTGTAATCCAGTGTGGGATATTTGAAGGCGTACTGATCGGGGTATTTTTCCGCCATGGTGTCCAAAACCGTGGCGAAGGTTTCCTCGATCACGTCGTACTTTTTCCAAACGAAGGTACCGGTTTTGTCCCGGTTGTAGTAGGTGTGCTCGTAGCTCTTCTTCTCCCGGCGGAGTGCGGAGAGATAGTTGACGAAATGGGTCAGAACGATGTCCGCATCGTTGATCTCCTCGTTCCAGGCGGCGCAGATATAGCCGTCGTAGTTCAGAGAGGAGAGGGCACGCATCAGCTGCTCTACGGGCAACTCACCCTCGCCGATGAGAACGGTGCGGCCGTTTTTCATATCGCCCAGCCGCACGTATTTGATATACGCGCCCAGGGTTTTGATGGTGGTCTCCGTGCTCTCGCCCGCACCGAAATAGGTGCCCCTCACGTTCCATGCGGCGCCGATGGCGGCGGAGGAGAATCGGTTGATCAGATCGAGAATGTTTTCGGTTTCGGACAAATAGCCTACGCTCTCAAAGAGGATCTCCACGCCGGTATTTTCCGCGCGGCTGACGGCGTCCGCCAGCTTGTCGCGCAAAATTTCAAAGGAAATTTTCTCCTCCACGCGTACGATCACGTATTCCACCCCGGCGGCCGCCGCCATATCCACGTACTTGCGCAAGGTGTCGGCATCGGCTTCCGCCGTTTCCAAAGAGTGGGGATACCGCAAAGCGGACAGAGTGAGAGCGCGGTTCAAAAGCTTCCGTCCCGCATCGGCGGCACGGTCCCGACGGAGAATGCTGTCGGCGTGCTGGGTACGCTCCCGCAGAGCGTCGTATATTTCAAATCCCGCAAAGCCGTAATCGTCGGCAAAGCGGCACAGATCCAGAAAGGAAGCACGGGCCACGTTTTTTGTGGAAAATACAAGCTTCATTTTACTTCTCCTCGAAGACGATCTTGTTCAGGGCGTTGATGTAGGCACGGATGCTGGCAGCCACAATGTCGGTGGATACGCCGTTGCCGGAGTACAATTTTCCGCCGTTGCGGAGCCGCACCAGCGCGGAGCCCAGGGCTTCCTTGCCTTCCGTTACGGATTGCACCTGGAAGTCGTCCAGTTCGTAGTGATAGCCCACGCACTGCTCAATGGCGCGGAAGGCGGAATCAATGGGGCCGTCGCCGGCGCTGACGCCGCACAAAATCTCCTCGTGACAGCGGAGTGTCACCTGGGTCATGGATCCGGTCACGTTGCTGCTGGTGGTGGTGTAATTCTCCAAATGATAGGTGGAGGGAACCTGCATGGCGCTGACCGCGATCAGTGCCTCCAGCTCCTTTTCGCCCACCGCATCCTTCTTCTCCAGAATCTGCATCAGTGCCCGGTGTACGTTGCCGCAGTCCGCGTCGGACAGATCGTAGCCGAGGGCGGTGGCGGCCTGCGCTACCTGGGAGAGGGTGCTGGAGGCGTCCAAAAGAATATTTTTGTCGCTGTCGGAGGATTCGCTTTCGTAGCTGGCGCGGCGGATGCGGGAGAGCATATCCTCAATACCCGCGTGGATCTTCGTGTTGTTCAGGCGGGTTTCGGCTCCGATCCGGGCGGAGCAGGTGCGGATAGCGTCGGCAAAAGCACCCGTCATCATGGCGTCACCGCCGACCATGGCGCACTTCACGCCGTCGGCACCGGCCTCGATGGCCGCCAAAGCGGAGGCAACCGCCATATGGATCCGATCGGAGGTCTGGACGTATACGGGGATCTGCACTTCGGTTTTCACCTTGGCGGAGAGTGAGGCGATCTGTGCGGGCAGAGATGCGCCCGCATCGTCACACAGCGTGATGGCGACAGCCCCGCCGGCCTCGGCTTCCCGGGCGGCGGCAAGCAAGAATTCCTCGTCGGCACGGGTGGCATCCAGCGCGGAGAATTCCACTTCCGGACACAGGGCCTTGGCGGCACGGATCAGTGTGCCGATCTGCGTCAGCATCTTGTCGGATTTTATATGGTAGGTGTATTCCATCTGCAAGGTGGAAACGGGCACCTCGATCTGCAGCTTGGGACGGGCCGCGTCCTTTACGCACTCCCAGGCCCGGACAACGTCCTCCTCCGTGAATCCCACGGGGATCACGAGGGCAGCGTGCCGCACGTTCTTGGCAATGGTTTTATAAATGATGGTGTCCTCCCGTACGTTCTTTACGGCAGGAAGCTCCACGGCATCCGCACCCAGAGAGTCCGCGCAGGCGGCGATGGCCGTCTTTTCCCGGAAAAGGAGGGCAACGTCCCGTTTTTCCGCCAGCTTTTTCAGTGTAATGTCCGATACGTGGATCTGTTTCATTTTCTCTACCTCGTCGTATAATTTCTGTATGGTAAGATGGCAATTCAACAAAAAAACGCTCCCGTCTCCTTGTTCTCAAAGAGACGAAAACGTAAACTTCCATTTATGTTTCCGCGGTACCACTCTTTTTCACCCCGAAGGATGCCCTTTCGATGCCATCACATCGCAACTCTGTTACGGGAGTGCCCGTCTGCCCTTACTGTGTTTTCACGGCAGCCGCTCTGCGGTGAGTTCGGCAAGTCTTTCCCAATGCCTCGCACCAACCGGCATCTCTCCCCAGGCGAAAGAATCTGCGTACTATTCCGCTTCACTGCGTTATATTGGTATGCATTATAGCGCATTTTGTTCCGTTTGTCAAGATATTTTCGCAATTTTGCCCCCGGAACGGGGCACGCCCTCCCGCAGGAGGGCGTGGGGCTTATCGGATTGGCGGTGAAAGACAATAAAAAGCTTTAGCTATGCACAGTTGCGCCGTAGGCGTGCCTTCTCCTGCGGGAGAAGGGGGACCGTTCGCAGGCGAACGGTGGATGAGGAGTGATCGTTTGCAAAGACACCTCATCCGTCATCTGCTTCGCAGATGCCACCTTCCCCCACTGGGGAAGGCAATAATGTTATACCGCATTTGCGGCGGCAGGGCAAGTGATGCGAGTGATAGAATATCGTGCGTCTTTAGATGCTTGCCGGTAACAGCCCCTTATAGGGGCAGAGCAAGCCACCGGCTTAGCCGGTGGTCCTGACTTGTTTCTGCTTTTTGATTTCGTTTTTCCAGCAGCTGTGGCACATAGCCACGTAGGAGTCGTTTCCGCCGAGGAGGATCTGGCCGCCCTCGGTGACGATCTTGCCCTCTCCGTCGATGCGGGCATTGACGATGGCTTTTTTGCCGCAGGAGCAGATGGTCTTGATCTCGGAGATGGAGTCTGCCACCTCAAACAGACGGCGGCTTCCCTCAAAGAGGTGGGTCAGAAAGTCCGTGCGCAAGCCGAAGCAGAGCACGGGCACGTCGCACTCATCCACGATCCGGCGGAGCTGGTCGATCTGCTCAGCGGTAAAGAACTGACACTCGTCGGCGATGATCACGTGATCGTCCCGCCGGGTGCGGAAGATCTCGTAAATGTCCGAGTCCCTTGCCAGAGCATCGGCGTCGGCCGACAGACCGATGCGGGAGCGGACCGTATCCGCGCCGTCCCGGGTGTCGATGGCGGGCTTGATGAGCCACACCCGCATGCCGCGCTCCTCATAATTGAACTTGGTGATCAGCGCGTTTGCGGTTTTTGAGGAGCCCATCGCTCCGTATTTGAAGTACAGCTTAGCCATAATGAGTCCTTTCGAGTTTCACTTATAATAAAATTGTAGACAATTTTCGTCCGCTTGTCAATACACCTCGCCAAGATGGCACAAAATTCCCACTCCCGTCTTGCATAATCCGTCGGATTGTGCTACACTGAGAAGAGATTACCCAAGGAGATATACTATGCAGAATGTAACCGTGGACGCCGCACTGGAGAAAAAACTTTTGGACATCGTATCTCGGGCGGCACAGATCATCAAGGACAGCCCCTTTCAGATCGACGAAAAGGACGGCCCCGTCAATATCGTCACCACAAACGACGTGGCCTGTCAGGAATTTTTGTATAAGGAACTGAGCCCCCTGATCCCCGATGCGGGATTCCTCGGGGAGGAGAGCCTGCAGGATCTGAATCACCCCTATCTGTGGGTTATCGATCCCATCGACGGCACCGCCAATTACTCCCGCGGCATCAACGAGTGCGCCATCTCCGTGGCACTGGTGCAGGGGAAAACACCCCTTTTGGGCGTGGTACACAACATCTTCACCGGCGAGGTCTTCTCGGCACGCCTCGGCGAGGGTGCCCGGTGCAACAGCAAGCCCATTTCCGTATCCGGCAGAGATTTTTCCGCGGGTATTCTGTGCACGGCCATGAGCGTGTACAACAAAGCCCTGGCGAAAACCTGCAGCGATATCATTTACGATGCCTATATGGAGTGCAACGACGTGCGCCGCTTCGGCGGATGTGCCCTGGAGTTGTGCTATCTGGCGGCGGGCCGGTGCGATTTGTATTTTGAAATGCGGGTGTTCCCCTGGGATTACGCCGCAGGCTATCTGATTCTCAAGGAAGCGGGCGGGGAGCTGACGGGCTTCGGCGGGGAAGTGCTGGACTTTACCAAGGCCACCGCGCTGATCGGTGCCAACCGTCGGGACAACTACGAAAAAATGCGCGCTGTGGTAGAAAAGCATATGAGTGCCATTCCCTATAAGGAGTGAGATGGGCCTTGCTTCGGCCGAAACATAAAGAGGGGCTGTTGCATTTGCGATGCAACAGCCCGTCGAGTTTGATTTGGCGGTCTGAAAACCGCCATTTGGGACATGAAAATGTCCCAAAACATCAAACATCGCACTCAAATTCCTTCGGAATTTACAAAAACAGCTCCTTTCGGAGCTATTTTTGTGAGGGTGTTCGCTTAACGCGACACCCTCTTGTTTTTATGGAATTCGATGCGTCGGAATCGGTCAATCGTTTCGGAAAGCACCAAATGCCACGGCATAGCATAATCCAACGCCAATGCCGAGCAAAAATCCAACCGCTACGTTATCCATGGAAACACCAAAGCAAGTTCCCACGCCGATACCAACGCCAAGGCCGCTTATCAGCTTCAGCAGCTTCTTTTTTGTCATTTCCTTTTCCGCCTTTCGTCAGATTCGTGTGTGTTTGTTCCGTTTCTTTCACAAAAACACTTCGTCAAACGATCTCGATGGTGTCAAAGGATGCCCAGCGGGGGCTGTGGTATCCCTCGTGGACGGCGGCGGTGTCGGAAAGATGCATATTTGCCAAAGCCTCCGACAGCTTGCCGCTGATGGAAATGCCCGTCATGGGGATTTCCCGCTCGCCGTCGAAGTAGTACGCCAGGCGCACCTCGCCGCCGATGTAATCGTTGTAAATATCCAGCTGAAGGCCCGACATGGAGGCACAGCGGAAATAGGGAGCGCGTTTCAATTGTGCATCCGAGGTGCTGCCCGTTTCCACGCGCAGGCATCCCAGATTACCCGTAGGCTTCTTGCCAAGGTAGGAGGCATACCGTGCGGAGCCGAAGGAGCCTACCGCCTGTCCGTCCCGGATCACCTGGGCATCCACCAGGGAGGTGCCGTCTATGTCAAAGGCAGCCGAGCGGACGCTTCCCTTGACGGCACCGCATACCGTTACCGTCAGCCGGTCGCCCACGGCGCCCGTCTGGATGTCGTCCCCTTCCTTGAAGGCCGCGGTGTGGTTGTAGATGCCGGCGTAGTTCAATTCGTGTGCCAGGGAGAAAAGGAGCCGGGAAAGCTCGGGTGCGCCCAGCACTACGGGACACGTCAGCTTACCCTCCGGCACTCTGGCCGCCAGTCGGTCGCGTACCTCGCCCATGCGGGTAGCGATTTCCTCCGTTACGGCTGCGGCGTCAAATTCGGTGAAATTGTAGCATTCGTACAGCTCCACCGATTCCTCGCCGTCGTTCCAGGTGGGGATGGCCTCCACCATGGCGTGATACCGGATCTCGGTCTTGTCGATGCCGCGGCTGTTTTTGACGGACACGGTATCCCGATACAAAAAGACCTCCAGGGCGTTGATGGAGCCGCCCTCCTCGCAGTCGGCGGCAAAGACCGCCTCTGCGATGGCAGCCGCCAGCTCGGCGGTGCCGTATTCCTTGAAATTGGAGTCCGATTCCAGAGAGAGCGTCTCGTTTGCGGGAAGAGCATAGGGCTCGTTGCCCGCCAGGCTTGCCTTTTTGCAGGCAGAGGCGATCTCGCGGCGGATATCCTCGTCGGTGTAGGACGCGTATACGGAGAAGGTGGCGTCGCCCAGCTTTCCGTCCTTCTGCACGAATACCGTTACCTTGCGGGTAGTCGTATCGGTGCTCCGCACCGTTTCCAGATCCCGATGCACGAAGAACATCTCGTAGGATTCGGTCTTTACCGTGTTCAGCCGATAATCGGCCACCATCGGATTTTCTTTCAGCAATGCAATAATACGTTCCGTCATGCCAGCTTCACCCTCACTTTCAGGGCGGGACCGCCGTCGGCCACACGCACCCATTCCTTATAACCCTTTCCGCAGGAGCCGGAGCCGATCACCTTAAAGTCATCGGATACCATAGAAATCGATTTCAGCAGCTCCGGTACGCTGCCGGACATAACCACGGGGGAAACGTAATTGTCGGTCAGCTTGCCGTCCACGATCTCAATTCCGTACTCGGCGGTGCACTGGATCTGCCAGTTTTTGGGGTCTTCCATGCCGTTGTTTGTCTCAAACAGCATATAGCCGTGCTTGATGGAGGCGATCATGTCCTCCAGCTTATCCGTTCCCGGGCAGAAGAAGGTGTTGGTCATACGGGAGTATGCCTTCCGTTTGTAGGATTGGCGGCGGCCGTTGCCCGTGGGCTCGGTGCCCAGCTCGGTGGCGGAGGCAAGATCGGAAATGCCGGCCACAAGGATGCCGTCTTTAATGATCTGGGTGTCGCCCGCCAGCACGCCGTCATCGTCGAAGAAGTAGGAGGCGGTGGAGAAGGCGGATGCGGCGCCGTCACGCATATTGCAAATGGGAGAGGCCACGTACTTGCCCACAAACTGCTTGGCAAGGGCACGATCCTTCACGAACTGATCCATCTCCACGCCGTGGCCGAAGGCCTCGTGGGCGATCAGTCCGGAGATGGAGGAATCGGTGATCACGTCGTATACGCCGGGGGTGATGGGCTTGGCGGAGGCAAGCTTCCGTGCCTTTTCCACCAGCACGGGAATGAGGGCGGGCATGCCCTCCATGGCCTCCTTCATCAGATTGGAATAGGTGCCCTCATGGGCCATGACCATCTTTTCGCCGTCGCGGAAGACGGCAATACCCATGATGTTCACCCAGGAATAGAACTGATCCAGCTCCCGGTTTTGGGAGATGAACAGCTTGGAAACGGTGAAGGGCATCAGACGGGCCGTGGCGTTGACCACCCGGGAATCCTCTTTCAGGATTCCGTCGCGGATTTCCTTGGCGAAGGTAAGAAGATCCTCCTCGGAGTACTCCTCAAAATCGCAGGGACGGGAAAAAGATTTCACAAGAGGCTCGTCCTTCACGGCGGATACCCGGATCTGGCAGTCCGCTACGGTGTCGGCGGGCTTGACGGAAGCTACGATCTTCTCGGCCAACGCCTTGGCATCGCCGCGCACGTCGTCCAGGGAATATTCAAAGAATGCACGGCCGTCGTGCATTTTCACAACGAAGCCGCATTCGGTGAGGCTACCCTCACTGATGTCGGTCATTTTGCGGTTGGCCAGAATGGCGGTGGACTTTACGTCCGCGCCGAGAATGCCCACGTAGGAAAACGTTTTGGATAATTCACGAACCAAGGCGTGACAGTCCGCCCGCCGTGCATTCAGAAACTCGGAAAACGGCATAATTCTCTCCTTTTATATATAGTGTTTGTTTTCTTCATTATATCACAAAATGGGAAAAACGAAAGACTTTCCGGGGAAATTTACAAATTGGCATCCCCTGTTTTTTTCAGAATCTCCTTGGGCTTTTTCCCCGTTACCTTGCGGAACGCGTAATAGAAGGCGGAGGTGCTCTGAAATCCGCACTCCAAGGCGGCTTCCAGCACGCTGTGTCCCTCGTTTTTCAACAGATAGACTGCACGCTGCACCCGGCAGTTCATAATATAATCCTGCAGGCACACCCCGCTGTACTCCCGGAACAGACGGGACAGATGGGACTCGCTGAAGCCGTGCATTTTGGCCAGCCGCTGGCGGGACAGATCCTCTTGCAGGTTGTTTTTGATGTAGATCATAATACCGCATACGGTGTCGTACCGGTCGTCCTTCTTTTCCTTGGGTGAATCGTACCCACACAGGCGTGCCGCCAGGATCACCATGCCCATCAAAAGATGGGTGGCATATTCCTTCCGGTACCGCTGGGGGTGTGTCATTTCCCGCCGCAGAGCGGAGAAGAGCTGAAGCAGCTGGGTGTGGGTTTCGCCCCGGGGCAATACGTTGCGGAATTCCTGAGGCCGCACGAAGAAGAAGTCGGCGCAGTGCTGCATGGGAAAAACGGTCATGGGGATAAATTCCACGTATTCGATGACCAGACCGTCCGCAGAGGTGATCTTTTCCACGTGCCGCTCGTCCACGTGGCTGAATACGATCACGTCGTCCGCCTGCACGGTATAACATTCGCCGCCGATATGCCAGATTCCGCTGCCGGAAACCACGTGCACCAGCTTCAATTCATCGTAGGAGCGGGCAGGATCGGTATAGCCCGAGCGGAGTCGTTTTTCCTTGAATTTGAAGGTGTATTCCGTGCCCTCGCCCTGAAACAGCGTCCGTGTTTTTTGTTCCATATACCACCCCTCCGATCTGTTTCCAACATTATAGCACGATGTTGGAATAATTGTCAATGTTTTGGGAAGTTTTTCGCACCCCCGTGTGATACAATACACACAAGGGAGGGATGTATTATGAATCTGTCTGCCATTACGGAAGTGAGGAAGGCCGGTGTGTATTTTGAGGCCGGCTTCACTACCATTGATATCAGCTTTTGCGGCACCATCTACGAGGCGGCCAAGCACGATCCGATTTTGGACGGGGACGATTGGGAAGCGCGCGTGGAGGAATTGGCGAAGCAGTTCAAACAGCAGGGCATCCGGGTAAATACCACCCATCTGCCCTACCGCTATCATTATGAAAATCCCGATGAGGAAAACTATGCCTACCATTACGAGATGACCCGCCGCAGCCTGATCGCTTCGGAGCGTCTGGGTGCCAAGTGGGCGGTGGTCCACGTCAATACCGTGGAGGCCACCATGGCTCACGTGAAGAAGCTGTTTGCGGACACCGGGGTCAAGAGTATCGGTCTGGCCATTGAGAATATGGCAAAATTGCCCGTGGAGGATCTGATCGAGGCCCACGACCGGCTGAAGGGTGAGGGATACCGTGTGGGTATCTGCTACGATATCGGCCACTGCCATATGACGCTGGTCAACAATTACGATACCACGGAAATGATCTATCGCCTGGGTGAGCGCATCTGCATGCTTCATCTGCACGATAACTGCCGCAACGGCGATCACCACCGCATCCCCTTCGCCGGGACTATCCGCTGGGAGGATGCCATGCGTGCTTTGAAGGACGTAGGCTTTGCGGGAGATTTCAATTATGAATTGAATCTGAGTGTGGTTCCCAAGCCGCTGCAGCCCGCCTATATGCGGTATGCCTGCGAGATCGCCCTGTATTTGAGTTCCGTTTTTGAATCCCACGTGCCTGAAAAGAAGGAGGAAACCCTATGAGAAGAATGAAAGAACGCTTTGAGGAAAAAGCGTATGACGTAATCGTCGTTGGCGGCGGTATGTCCGGTGTATGCGCTGCCATAGCCGCAGCACGGCACGGCGCACAGGTAGCGCTGGTCCACGCACGGCCTATGCTGGGCGGCAACGCCTCCAGCGAGATCCGTATCCACATTTCCGGCGCCGATCAGAGCCTGAAGCAGCCCGACTACGCCGAGGGCGGACTTTTGTACGAATTGATGCTGGCCAACAAGCGCTGCAACGATCAGTTCAGCTACAGCGTGTGGGATGCCGTGCTCTTTGACGCGGCAGGAAAAGAGAAAAATCTGCACGTATACTACAACACCACCATGTACGACGCGGAGGTGGAGGACGATATCATCACCGCTATTCTGTGCGTGCAGGAAACCACCGAAATGCGCTTCCGCCTGACGGCGCCTTTGTTCGTGGACAGCACGGGCAACGGTACGCTGGGATATTATGCGGGAGCGGAATTCCGCGTTGGCAGCGAGGCCCGGGCAGAGTTCGGCGAGCCCGGCGCACCGGAGGAGGCCAACAACGAGCGCATGGGTAACTCCATTCTGCTCCGGGGTAAGGATATGGGCAAGCCCATGAAATTCTATCCCCCGTCCTTTGCCATTCCGCTGTCGGAGAAGCAGCTGGCCAAGCGAATCCACTGCCCCTCCATGAAGCATACCATCGACTGCAGCGATATCCCGGATCCCGAAGAATTCCGCCGCACATCCATGACCTCCACCACCGGCTGCGATTACGGATACTGGTGGATGGAGCTGGCCGGCTCCGGGGAGGATATCGTCACGGAATACGAGGATATCCGCGACAATCTTCTGGGATACACCTACGGTTTGTGGGATCACATCAAAAACGGTGACGAGGGCGTGCACGACCACGGCTCCGAGAATTTTGTTCTGGATTGGGTGGGCTGCCTTCCCGGCACCCGCGAAAGCCGCCGCCTGATCGGTGACTACATTCTGACGGAGAACGATATTCTGGAGCACCGCCAGTTCGAGGACGCGGCTTGCTACGGCGGCTGGTGCGTGGATATCCATACTCCCAACGGCCTTCTGGACTTTGATAAGCTGCCCTCCTATCCCGGCTTCTTCGAGGGCGTGTATACGATTCCGTACCGCTGTTATTATTCCAAAAATATCCGCAATATGTTCATGGCGGGCCGTAATATCTCCACCAGTAAGCGGGCACTGTGCAGTACCCGCATCATCGGCACCTGCGCCGTGGGCGGCGAGACCGTAGGTATCGCGGCGGCTCTGTGCACCAAGTACGGATGCCTTCCCCGTGAGCTGGCGGACGGCCACATTCACGAGCTTCAGCAGCTGATTCTGAAGGCAGACGGCTTCCTTCCCAACATTGTAAACGAGGACGAGGCCGATCTTGCCCGCGATGCGGTGTTTACCGCCAGCAGCTGTCAGGCCGGCGGCGAAGCCGGACAGGTAGTGAACGGCATTTCCCGTAAGCTGGGTGAGAATTGGAACGGCTGGGTGTCCGACGGTATCTCCGAGGGCGGCGAGACTCTGACGATGACTTTGCCCGAAAAACGGACGCTGTCCCAGCTCCGCCTCACCTTCTGGTCTGACTTCAGCTATCCCATTCGTGTGACGATGGCACCCAACCGCCAGAGACAGCAGCGTGTCGGCGTTCCCGCCGAGTTGGTAAAGGACTACACGGTCCGACTGATGCTGGATCATAAGGTGGTAAAGGAAATCGAAGTCAAGGACAATTATCAGCGACTGAACGTACTGGATTTCGAGGGTGTAACGTGCGACAGCGCGGAAATCGTGGTGCACAGCACCAACGGCCACCGCGACGCGGTGATCTTCGAGGTGCGCGCGTATTGATATATAAAAAAGCAGGCAAATGCCTGCTTTTTTTCGGAGATTTCTCCCCATCTGTTGCAATTGGCAAAAAAGTAGTTTATAATGACTTAAGCCTATTTAGTTAAGGAGATAAACTGTATGCTCAAAGCACTTGTGTTTGATCTGGACGGCGTGATTACCGATACCGCCGAGCTGCACTATCTGGCGTGGAAACGACTTTCTGAGGAGCTGGGTCTGTATTTTGACCGTGAGCAGAACGAGGCACTCAAGGGCGTCAGTCGTATGGGATCTTTTGAGATCATTCTGAATAATAATAACAAGCTGGATGCCTATACCCAGGAGGAGAAGGAAGTCCTGGCGGCTCGCAAAAACGAGTATTATAAAGATCTGGTGGAAACCCTGACGGAAAAGGATATTCTGCCCGGCATTCATCCTCTTGTGAAGGAAGCCCGTGCGAAGGGATTGAAAACCGCCATCGCCTCCGTGTCCAAAAATGCACCCCGTGTGCTGGAGCGGATCGGTCTTATTGATTGCTTTGACACCATCGCCGATGCGGCCAAGGTGAAAAACTCCAAGCCCGATCCCGAGATATTCCTCACCTGTGCGAGTCAGCTGGGCGTGGATCCCGCGGAATGCATCGGTCTTGAGGATTCCCAGGCGGGTATCGAGGGAATTTTGTCGGCGGGCATGTACGCCGTGGGTATCAACGTAACGGTTACGGGCAATGCCCCCGATCTGATGCTGGCCTCCACGGCGGAGCTTAGTCTGGATCTGCTGATGCAGAATTTTGTACCGAAAAAGTAATTTATATAAAGGAAGATAGATATGTCTTTGTACGAGATGAAGGGCAGTTGTGTGTTTGAAGAACAGGATTGCGATATCCGAAAACAGAAGCAGTACGAGACGGTGATGTGCCTGGGCAACGGCTACCTGGGTATGCGCAGCGCCTTTTGTGAGGAGTATTCCTCCCAGTCCCGGCTCACCTTGATCGCCGGTTTGTACGATCAGCAGCCGAGTGAGGTGGAGGAGCTGATGCCCCTGCCGGACGTGACGGCACTTTCCATTTCCGTAAACGGGAAAAAGATCGGCCCCTTGAGCGAGGGCGTCACCGGCTATTCCCGCACCTTGGATCTGCAGAATGCACTGCTGTCCTATTCCTATACGGTTCCCGTTCCCGGCACCGACGGATCGGTGACGGTGACCCAGAGACGGCTTGTGTCCCTGTCCAACCGTCATCTGGCGGCCTTTGAAACGGTAATCTCCGCCGATTGCGATGCGGATCTTTCCGTTACCTCCTTTGTGAACGGAAAACAGCTGATGAATGGCACCCAGCACACCTTTGAGGAGGAGCGCACCGTCCTGGACGGCGATCTTCTGTGGTACGGCGGCCGTGCCTCCGTGGCCGGTACCTCCTACCGGGTGGGATCCCGCATGAAGATCTTCCTGAATGGGGAAGAGCAGACGGGCATCCAGCGCTATTCCACGGGAAGACGTCTCCTTTCCTCCACCGCAAGTGTCCATTTGACCGAGGAGGATGAGGTGCGCCTCATCCGCTACGCTTTGTTCTATACCGAAAACGATCCCGAATGGGGTGGCAAGGATGCAGATTCGATTCGGGCGGATATGGTTTGCGAAATGGATACGCTGTCCCTCAAATCCTTCGACACCCACCTGGCAGATTCCGCTGAAGCGTGGGCGGAAAGATGGCGCCGGTGCGACATCGAGATCGACTCCGCCGATCCCACGGAGACCCTTAAGACCCGTCTGGCTATGTATCACTCCATCATTATGTGCCCCGATCACGACGAGCAGGTGAGTATCGCCGCCAAGGGACTGACGGGCCCGGGATATGCGGGTCACGTGTTCTGGGACTGCGAGATATTCAATCTTCCTTTCTTCACCTATACCAATCCCTCGGCGGCACGGAAGCTGTGCACCTATCGCTATCACACCCTGGACGGCGCCCGCCGGAAGGCCAAGGAATACGGATACCGGGGCGCTATGTACCCCTGGGAATCCTCCAGCCGCAAGGGAGATGAGCAGTGTCCTGTGTGTGGCGGTTATTCGGCAGACAATACCCTACGCCACATCACCTGCGGGGAGATTGAGCATCACGTGGTGTGCGACGTGGCCTACGGAACAAACGCCTATGCGCAGATCACGAAGGACGAGGCGTTTATGGAGCAGTATGGCTGCGAGATCTTCTTTGAAACCGCCGATTTCTGGCAGTCCCGCCTGGAATATAAGGAAGATAAGGACCGCTATGAGATCTGCGGCGTGACGGGACCTGATGAGTATCAGGAATATGTGGACAACAACACCTACACCAACTATCTGGCGGCGTGGAATATGCAGACGGCACTGGACAAAATCGAGTACCTGAAGGAAAATTCCCCCGCACTCTTTGAGAAGCTGGAAAATTCCATCGGCTTGACAAGATTGGCCGAGGACATCCGTGCAAAGCTTCCCAAGCTGTACCTGCCCCAGCCTCGTGAGGATGGACTGATCCCCCAGAACGATTCGTATCTGGATTTGAATCCCATCGATCTGACCAAGTATAAGACCAGCGGCATCAACCGCCTCATCTGCCGGGAGTATTCCATGCATCAGCTGGGCGAGCTGATGGTGTCAAAGCAGGCGGATCTCATCCAGCTGATCGTTTTGATGCCGGAATTGTTCCCCCGTGAGCTGATCGAGGAGAATCTGGCCTTCTACGAAAGCCGGTGTTTGCACGATTCGTCCCTCTCTCTGTCTGCCTTCTCCATCGTGGCGGTACGGATCGGACGGATGGATATGGCCTACGATTTCTTCCGCGGTGCGTTGAACACGGACTTCGGTGAGGGCAAAACGGATAGCGGAGCCGGCATTCACGCAGCCAACTGCGGCGGCATCTGGCAGGATATCGTCTTCGGATTTATGGGCGTGGACGGAAGCGGCGATGCTCTATCCGTCAATCCCCATCTGCCGGATGTGTGGAATCGTGTCAGTGCCCGTTTGTTCTGGGCAGGATGCGAGTTGAAAATCACCGTCGACAAACAGAGTGTAACCGTGGAAAAGCTGAGCGGCAAAGCGATTTCCGTGTCCGTCTGCGGCAAGGAATATACTCTGGATTCCACCGTGACTGTAGCGAAATAAAATATAGAAAAAGGAAAAGCAGGCGTAAAGCCTGCTTTTTGTTTTGGTCGGAGTGACTGGATTTGAACCAGCGGCCTCTTGGTCCCGAAGGGGCAAGAAACCGTTTTTTGGGCGCTTTGCGGCCGTTTCAACCGCTTTCCGCTCGATGAAAGATGTCTTGTGAGCTCTTTGGTCCGCTGATTCCATGTGTTCCGAATCTGTTTGTGGTCAGATATGTGGTCGGGATTACGGTGCAGCGGTTGGTGCGCAGTAGTCAAAGAAAAACGCTTACAAGATTTAGATACTATTTTGTCCGTTTTTGTAAACAATTTGTAAACTCGCCCGGTGCTTATATTCTAAAAGCAAATTGCCCTTACAATATATTCATCAAAATAAAATATGCCTGTACAATATAAAAAACAGATGGAGGGATTTGTATGGTTGATTATATTGCTATGGGCAGACGTGTAAAGCAATTTCGGGAGAAGAAAGGATTCACGCAGGCGGAGCTGGCCTTTGCTGTAGGCAAGTCCAACATAACGATCAGCCATATTGAATGCGGATCCGGCAAGCCGGAATTGAATACCGTGGTTACCATTGCCAATGCATTGGGCGTCACCGTGGACATGCTTCTCTGTGACAGTGAAGAGGTTGCCACCGCGCCGTATCTCAAGGAACTGGGGGAAATTGCCGAGTCTTGTTCTACGGATGAATTGCGGCTTTTGTGCGGCATAATACAGCCAATCTTGGCCACATTGAGGAAAAATTCTCAAAAGAATTCTCGGGATTGAGGTGTAGGAAAATTGCTGGAATTATCGTTATATCTGCTGAGCTTGGAAACGGAAGCAGAGCGCGACAAACTGACATTGATTTATACCCGATACCTTTCGTTTATGTATAAGGTGGCGAGGAAATATTCCAATCACTACGGAAATGAAGACGATATTGTCCACGAGTCCATTCTGAAGATTATCGACAACTTGAGAAAAATTGATTTGGATAATGAAGTGGCATCCAAATGCTACATATGCACAATCGTGAAAAACAAAGCGCGGGATTTTTGGCGAAAAGAGAATCGGGTTGGTATGTGCGGAATCGAGGAAGTGGAATTTGCGTTGGAAGATGAGTCCGAGTTGCCTGTGGACAGCCTTTTGACGAAGGACGGATATGAGCAGCTGATCAGATACATAGGCGAGATGAGTGATACGTACCGGGAAGTGTGCCAACTGCGGTTCATTTGCGGATTGAAAGAACGGGAAATCGCAGAGGCACTCGGCATCACGCAAAAGAACGTTACCGCGCGGATTGCCCGAGGCCGCCGGCAGCTGATTGAGAAAATAAAGGAGGGCTATCAATGATCAACAAATCGGTGGATAATGCCGTGTTTGACGCTATCTTGCGCAAGGCTTTTACGGAAGCGTTTGAGCGGGAGGTGGCAGAGATAGAAGCACAGCCTTCTGCGGCGGGAGCCCTCCCGGAAAAGTATCGGAGGGCGGAGAGAAAATACTACAATAAAAAGATGAAGCAATCCTCCGGCACCTATGCGGTGCTGCGGAAGATTGCCGCGTGCATACTCATTTGCCTGAGCGTGGGATTTGCGGCCCTTATGGCGATACCGACGGTGCGGGCCTCCGTTTGGGATTCCGTGGTGAATTTCTGTGAAAAATACATCAAGTTTGATTTTAACGTTACTGCGGGCGTGGAAGAAACCATAGGGGAGTATACGTTGGGTTACGTGCCCGACGGATTTGTGCGGACGGCTGTGGTGGAGACCGATGCTAAGAATAAGTATAGATATGAAAACGGACAGCATACATTTAGCATTGTGTATCACTGTTCTGAGGATAACGGGATTACCTACGACGACGAGAATGGCAAATTGCACATAATTGATATAAATGGAACCGATGGATATTTGGTCGAATATTTTGATGGCACGTCTGCACTTGTTTGGCGATATAATAACGCTGTGTTTACCGTGGACGGAGATATACCAGTCAGCGAAATAGTGAAAATCGCAGAAAAAATTAAATAAAAACAAAAATATTGTAGGAAAACCTCATTTCCAATCGTTTCCGTAGGGAAATAAACAGAAATGAGGTTTTTTCTATGAAGAAAAAATACATAGGCGTGGTTTTCCTTTGCCTGGTGCTCGTTTTCACCAGTGTGGCAGGAGCCGTTACGCCAAGATGGGCCAATATCCGGAAATGTGCTATAGCGCACGTTTATGTTGATGGTGGTATTGGTTGCGATGTTGAAATACTTGGCGTACCGGATGCCACATTGATCGCCAATATTGACGTTACTTTGAAGCGATATGCGGGCAACGGTCAATGGGATGTTGTGTACAGCTGGGAAGACATGTACGTTGTGGGCAATGAGTTTGACTTCTATGACATAGCCCCTAATATGCCTCGAAACTACACCTACCGTCTGTGTGTAACGGCATACATATATAAAGACGGAGTGCCGGAATACTTGGACCAATACCACGATAGTTTCCACTAAATACGCCCCCCGCAGGAGGCGTTTGATATATTTCGGACGCCTCTTTACTAAAAATCGGGCAACAACTATGTGCATCAAAGACCATTTTGAGATTTTGTCTGTTTGAGATGTTGGTGCGGCATAGGATTGCCCGATTCCTATTAGGGGCATAAAACAGAAAAATTTTCTTCTGTCTGTGCTTGGATAGGTACATTACGATGAGACAAAAACTCAAAAATATTTTAAGGGGAGACGGTGGTTTTCTTTCCCTTGGAACAAGGGAACGTCTGGGCGTCACTCAAGAGAAGATGAGAGAAATGCTGAATAGGGGGGAAGGTTCTTCCTCGGATAAGAAACCCGTGAGCAATCATTGCGGTATTCTGAGTGCTATGTTGCTTTCCGATATGCAGGATGCCTTGCGGCACAGCCGGGAGGTACAGCCCATATGACAACAGTGACTTACGGCATTACCGAAGAAAAATATACATTGGGGCAGCAAACCCGCGTCTCGTACGGAATTGCTGCATATTCCAATCCCGAAACAGACGGTACGGCTGGCGTAATCGCATCCGTCCATGACATCAGTGAAGATAGAGAAAAACTTTCAAAGCTTGTGCAAACTTGCAACTGTTTGGAACTCTCCGTTATTCATTTGCGTGACGTGATCGAGGATTTCCTCGGGGAGTAAAACGTATCACAAAAAAGCAAACGGAGAGAATTTTTTATTTATTCATTTCCTAAAGAAAGGCAGTTCCGGCGCAGATAAGTTTGCTTTCCTCCGTAACGATTCGTTGCGGAGTTTTTCTCGCTGTGGCAGATTATATCTATGTCGAATATGCTTCCTCTACTCCGTTTTTAATCCCAAATTACACCTACTACCCCAGCGGACTGCGTAAGATCGAGTTCGTGCGAGTTCGTGAAACGAACTCGGGAACTCGCCTACACGCCCTCGCTATCAGCAACTACATCTGGGACGGCAGTAACATGATCTGCGAGTACGCAGCTCTGCCACAAGCGGCAAGGTGTACACCTACGGCCATACGCTGATTTCCCAGGGGAATGTATCCATAGGATTCCACAACAAAAGCCGCAGGACAAACGTCCTGCGGCTTTTTGTAGGCGGTCCAATCTTCCGCAATGTTATGTTCTCGCGTTATAATGAACATACAATCAAATAGAATTCATAGCGCGTAAGCGGAGCACAATTTTGTGACTGCCCCGGCACCGTATGGAGACATAGCATGTGATCGCACATGTTTTGTTTTCGTGCGGTGCTTTTCGTTTTGCTGTAAAGGAAAGGAGAGGGAATGATTCAGTAGTCAGCAGTTGGCCTGCAGAAGACAAAGAAAAAGGAGGATCCATATGAAAGAATCTGTTTACAAATCTTACAACGAGCTGCCCTTGTTTCTCAACCGGACAGCGGAAACTATGGCCAACGCAATTATTGCGGCGTTGTCTGAATTTCCCACCGGTGCTGCTAAGTCCATCACCTGCTCCGCGAGTTCTATCCCAAAGGCAGAAACCGGTCCAGAGTTTCCCCTGCCACCCTAAAAAAGAACCTGGCGTTGATCAACGCCAGGCTTAAAAAGGTTCTTGGTTTTCAAAAATCAGTTGAGTTGTTTCATCTTTCTCTAAAAAACTGTTGCACTTAGTTTGACATTTCATCGTGTTCGGTTAATAAGAATACCGGCGCAGGTTGCAAAGTGATATGCAATACCGGTATTCGGCAAAAATAGTAGACTTTGGTTTCCATGCCTCACTCGGGAAATCACGAAAAACGGTGACCCCAATTTTAGCGACAAATACACATGTACATTATACCGATTCCGTTGATAAATGTCAATGTTTTTGTGGAAATAATCGTCTACTTTGGTTTCCATTTCCAACAAGAGCGCGCACAACGATTCAAAGAAAGGCGTATCTACCGTAACATGACAGACACTTTGACTATGCACAAAGCATCCGTGTGCAAACCCTGGCTGAAATATTATGATAAAGAATCCGTGGCAGCACCGATTCCCCATCGTACTGCATACGCCTATCTGCAAGAGGCCAATGCGTCCCACCTGAACCACACCGCGCTTCGCTACTACGGCAAGAAGATTACATACGCTGAACTTTTCGAACATATCGATGCAGCAGCCAGTGCTTTCGCTGCACTCGGGGTGAAACAGGGAGATATCGTTTCTTTCGTTTCCGTGGCTGTGCCGGAATGTGTGGCCGCCATTTATGCATTGAACAAGCTCGGTGCCACAGCCAATACCATTGACCCGCGAATGGATAAAGAAAGCATTCGCCGTATGGTCCGGGAGTCCGGTTCGCAAATCCTTGTGGTGATCGATGCGGCATTTCCCAAGATCCTGCCCATAATGGAGGAGATCGGTCAGAAACACATTATCGTACAGAGTGTGGCACGATCCCTTCCTCTTATTAAAAAGGTGATCATCACTCTGAAAAACAAAGCGAAAATCTCCTATCAGGGAGATGCCTTGATGCATTGGGACACCTTCCTTGCCTGCGGCAAGGGTACCGTGGCGAAGGAAGCGCCCTACGTGGGGGATGCCACCGTGGCCATCGCCTATACCGGCGGTACAACGGGGTTTCCCAAAGGCGTTATGCTGACCAATGACAGCGTAAACTCCGTTTCCTACAATTTCAAATACGCAGGGCTTTGCGCCAGCGCCGGCGATCGGTTTCTTGGAATCATTCCTGTGTTTACCTCCTACGGAATGGTATGCGGTATGCATATGCCCCTCTGTATGGGATTTGAATTGATTCTGATCCCCCGTTTTGTGCCGACCACCATCGGTGCTTTGGTGAAGAAATTCCGCCCCAATCATATGATCAGCACCCCCGCCTTCTACGAGCTTCTTATGGACAGCCGGGAAATGCGGAATATGGATCTGTCCTTCCTTATTACAATGGGATCCGGCGGCGATACTATGAACGAGGGCCTGGAGGGCAAATTGCAGAACTTCATGAAATCCCACAATATTCGCTATCCTCTTGCCCAGGGATACGGTATGTCGGAATTGTCCGCCGCAGCGTCCTTTTGCGTCAACGATATATACAAACCCGGCAGTGTAGGCATTCCGTCGCTGTCTTTGACGGTGTCTGTGTTCCACCCGGATACGGGAGAGGAAATGGAGATCGGACAGGAAGGGGAGATCTGCATCACCGGTCCCTCTATGATGAAGGGGTATTACAACCGTCCCGAGGAAACAGAAAATGTGATGCGCCGTCATGGAGACGGCAAGATCTGGATCCATTCCGGCGACATCGGCTATATGGACGAGGATGGATTCTTGTACATCATCGGCCGGGTCAAGCGTATGATCACCCGTTTTGACGGACACAAAGTATTCCCGGTCAATATCGAGAGCATGGTGTCCGAGAGAGAAGACGTGCGCAACTGCTGTGTGATCGGCGTAAACGATCGGGAGCACAGTCAGGGACAGTATCCTATGGTCTGTGTCGAACTGGCGGAAGGCATAGATCGGGAGGCGGTGTGCCGAGAGATCTATGAGAATTGCCAAGAGCGGCTGGAGGAGCGGGGACGCCCCGTGGCCGTAGTGGCCATCGATCAGATTCCCCTGACCGGAGCCGGTAAGAACGATTACCGTGCCCTGGAGAAAGAATACAGACATTTCGACTATACAGCGAATTGACGGGGGTGAGTGAGTGTCAGCATTGATCGATTTGACAGGTCAAACCTTCGGAAAATTGACAGTGAAAGAAAAAATGCCGTCCGATTCCTCCGGAAAAACCTTTTGGCTTTGTGAGTGCGTGTGCGGGAATACATGTGTGGTCTACTCTCGTTCACTGCGCCGCGGTCTTCAGAAGAGCTGTGGATGCGGCCGCCAAAAGGATTTGGCGGGAGAACGATTCGGCAGTCTGACGGTACTGGGGCAATCTGAAAAATACGTATATACTGCGGATCAACGCAGAAAGCGCCTGTGGAAATGCCGGTGCGACTGCGGGGAGATCGTGTACCGCCTGTCCGAAAAATTGCGTCAGGAGAAAAACAGTGCTTGTCCGGCTTGTGCGACCAAAGCGGCAGTAACCGCCATGAAAGCACACGCGGGCTACGTAGAGGGAACCCAACTGACGCGGATCGGCCGCACATCGGTGACAACTGCCAATACCAGCGGCGTTCGGGGTGTGTTCTACAACAAACGCACGGGGAAATGGCGCGCAACACTAAAATTCCAAGGGCACGATCATTATCTGGGGGAATATACCGATAAGGATGAGGCGGTCAAAGCGCGCTGGCGTGCCGAGGAAGAATATTTCATGCCGATTTTGGAGCAATATGGTATTTGACAGCCGCCTCAACGAGGCGATAGGTAAGTGGCATGACCACCGTGCAAGCGGTGTTATGTAATATATTTTGAAATTGATGCCGAAAGGCTCAATAGAAAATTTGGAGGTAAACTAATGAAAAGAAGACTATTGGCATTCGTGCTTGTGCTTGCAATGCTTCTGTCCGTGACTCCTGTCGCAGTTTTTGCGGCGGAGACGCCGGATGTGACGATAAGCACACTGGCAGAATTGAAAGAATTCCGTGATAACGTCAATGGCGGCAATTCATACAGCGGCAAAACCGTTGTTCTCGCCGCCAATATTGACCTGGGCGGAGAAGAGTGGGCTCCTATTGGTAATTCCACGAATAAATTCCTAGGAAAATTCGATGGTCAGGGCCATACGATTTCCAATTTGGTGATCACCGGTAATAATAGATACGTAGGTCTGTTTGGCTATATCGGTGGTGGTAGCATGTCTGCCACCGCAATTCCTACCGTTAAGGATCTGAATCTGCGCGGTGTAAATGTTAGCGGTGACTACTATGTAGGCGCTTTGGCAGGCCAGGCATATGTCTGCAACATTACCAACGTACACGTTCAGGGTACTGTTACTGGCACCAGATACGTCGGCGGTTTGGTCGGTCACGTTTATACTTACTTTAAGGATTGTTCCTTCATCGGTAACGCAAGCTGCACTTTCGATGCACTGGGCGGTATCGCCGGTGCCGGCGACTGCCGTGCTTACGACTGTAAGGTTATCGGTGATATCACCGGTAGCAACTGGGTCGGCGGTATTGTGGGTAACGGTCAGGAAGGTACTTCCGCTGTCGGCTGTTATGTAAAGGGTACTGTATCATCTGATAAGAACTACTACCGCGGTGTCGGCGGTATTGCCGGCGTTGCAGGCCATGGATACAACGGCTCTGTATTCCAGAACAATTATTTCGACGGCGAAGTGTACCTTTGTGGTGAAAAAGTAGATGCCATAATTATGGGTATTGTAAATGCTGCTGATAATGCTGCAATTAAAACTACTGTTGAAGGCAACTCTTGGAATACGAAGTATTATTCTGCTAATACTCCTGTTTATGTAGTGGCTGATATTAGTTCACCTAATGCTACTGCAGAAGAGTGGGTTAATGGTGCGTCTGAAGAAAAATCCAGTGTGCGCAACAACAATCTGGTAATGTTACAGAGTGACATTCCGTTCATTGATGAGGACGCAGTCATTACCTTTATGAATGGGGCTAACGTTACTGTTGCAGATATAGAGTATGCATTTGCGCATCCTTTCCGCTACGTCTCCATCGGCGATTCCATGTCCAACGGCTACTGCTTCGATGGTTATAGACAGGGTGAAGACACTGACTATAATTTCTTCACCGGCGAGGGTGTGTACGGCGCTGACGCATATCCATTGCAGTTTGAAACCTATCTGAACAGCAAGGGGTATGTAGTCAACCACACCATGCTGGCATCTTCCGCTATGCGCGCAGAAGATTTGCTGTATCTGCTGGGTGGACGTGATAAGCCTACGGATGGTTGGTTCAGCCAGGTAAATCACTACACAAATTGTGATGATGATGCAGTTCTCTCTGCATATTTCACTCAGGCAATCACAGATGCTGACATTATGACCATGTGCATCGGTAATGCATCTTTTGGTGCCTATCTCGTGCAAGCAGTTACTCGTGCGCTTGGCGTAATGGGTGGCAGTTTGGATGAGGATGAAAAGGTTGATCTCGCTGATGCGCTTGCACTTGTCGAAAACGATGATCTGAAGCAGACTGTACTTAAAATTTACGATAGCCTCAAGGCAGAGATGACTCCCTACCTCGGTGTGGTTCCTTTTGAGAGCGAAAAGGTAGAGGACGTTCTTGGCATTCTCACCTACACTGCCGCAAGCTTCCTTGTAAATTATGAGGCACTTATTGACAGAATCGCAGAACTCAATCCCGATGCAGAGATCGTTCTCATTGGCCTTATGAACACCACTTACGGTATGACTATTACCGGTGATGGTTTTGAGTTCCCCTTTGGCGATATGATGGATCAGCTGTTTAGCGCGCTCAATGCTTATATTGCCGGTGTTCCTGCCGTCAAGCATCTCGCGGGTGAGTGTGAAGGCATCACCTTCTACTACGCTGACCAGCCCCAGCCCCAGTTTATCGTTCAGGCATTTGACGATCTCGCAGAGGCAGGTTGGAAGAACGTTGACAACGGCCGTCTTTCTGCAGACATTGTTCGTCAGAGAAGCATCAAAGCCTATAATGAGGCCTTAAGACCGAACATTTCTTACGCACTCGGTTTCAATCTCCCTGCTATTACGCTTGATGATGTTGCCAATTATGTATTCGTTAATGATGCGTATGATTCATATAGAATTACGGCAGATTTCATTGCTCAGGCGTCTGCATATAACGGGACTAATGCTGATGACTTGCCGTTTGTGAAGTATTATATCGATAAGACAAACGATGTATACTTAGCCGATGCTCAGACGAATTTAGCAAATGTATTTAAAACAAATATCGAAAAAGAAATTTCCATTGCGATCTATCTCGCCGTTGAAGAAGCTGTAGTAGCAAGTGTAGATACTATGGAGATTACCGTGGATGGTCTGATGGGTATTGCAGGTGACATATTCAGTGCACTTGGAGAAATGCCCGATGCTATCAATCCTTCAAACAACCCCGGCCCCTTAACCATTAAAAATACACTTGTTAACTGGTTCACCGGTTCTGCAACCGGTAGAGCAATGTGCAAGGTATACGGTCTGTTCAAGATCGGTGACGGTATGTCTGTGCATCCTACTCCTACCGGCCATGACAATATGGCTAAAGCAGTAATTGAGGCATACGAGAACGGCTACACCGCAGAAGATCAGACTAAGGAAAATCTGAAAGTAGCGATCCCCGCTGCATACGCACAGGCATATCAGTATGCACTGGACAACGGCTACATCTATATGGCGAAGGGCTACATCGGTATCGCATCCGGTGCGCTCGGAACCGCTAACACCTATGTATCTGCTCTCGAAGTTCCCGCACAGCTGCTGAACATCAAGGCTCTGCTGCTGGAGGAGATCGGAAAAACTCAGGTAACTCTTGCAAAGATCAATGCACTTCTCAATATCGATGCGCTGACTCCCGAAACCTGGGCACAGATCCTGGCTATGGAAGAGGAGATCTACGCTCACATGGCTACTCTGGAAGACCTGGCCGCTGAGCTGGGCGTAGTTGGAAATATCGCTATGGATCAGATCGGTGTCGTTGCAAACTACTATGCCGGTATGATCGACGCGATTGCAAACAACGCATACGCGTGGGTTGCCAACGGCGTTACCGAGTTCAACGCAGAATATGCCGCATTGGTTGAGGCCGCCGGCCTCGCTGCCGATAAGGTGGATCCCGAACTGGGTGCCGCTGTTCGCGCATACCTGATTGAAACTCCCGCTGAGGCACTGGCTATTATGTATGCAGCCGGTGACGACGCAATTGTCGAATTGATCGCTGCGGCTGCTGCCGCGTCCGACGATATCAAGGTGATCGTTACCGCGATTTCCGCTATCCTTGACTCCGACATTACTGCTATCGCCAACGCTGTGAAGAACAGCAATGAGGTTGCAGCCATTATGGCGCAGATTGACGCGGTGAAGAACCAGATCGCGGCTACAGTCGACGAGATGATGAACTATCCCGTTTCTTCCGCGCTGGCTTATCAGAAGATCATCAATCAGCTGAAGGGTCAGCTGGCGATTCTGCAGGGCCAGTTGGTGGATGCTATCCTCAACTCTGTGGATGACGTAGATCCCACTCTGAGACCTCTTCTGAATAAGGCGCTGAACGCATTGAAGGATGCCGTTCGCGTTGCCGCTAACTACGGCGCAGAATACGGCGCGTGGTTCGATGCTCGATTTGACGAGATGCTGGGCGACCTGCTTGCTCTTCTGATCGACAATACGAATGAGTTCGGTTCCATTGCAGGCCCGATTCTGGGCGAGACCATCGACAACTTCCTGCACTATGTGGGCAATATGGCTTACCAGAAGGGCACGGAGTTCCTCGATAAGGTTGAAAACGAGATCATTCCCGAATTTATCGATACTCTGAAGGGCTACGGCGCACAGGCTTGGGCACAGCTCGTAGCGAAATTGGATGCGCTGGGTCTTCTTGACGCTGTAGATCAGGCACAGAAGGATCTGAACTATCTGTATGAGCTGATCAACTCCTACATCACAGACGATCTGGCTGACGCATACGCCACACTGTTGGATCGTATGACTGAACTGAAAGACAATATTGCCGATCTGATCGAAACGGTTGGCAACGAACTGGCAAACACTTCTGACGAGGCAATTCGTGCGACCCTGGCAGCACTTCAGGAGAAACTGGAGACTCTGTACAATGCGATCCTTGCACTGGAAAATGTTGTGAATGAGGCAATTCGCGGCAATATTAACACGGCAATCGCTATGGCACAGGTCGCTCTCAATAATGTAGCTGCTGCAGTAGCCGATCTGGCAGGTGTACTTTCTGAGGACGCAGCCGCGGCTGTGGCTGATCTGGCGAATGACGTTAAGGTTATGCTGAACGAGGCATACGTTGATGCCATTACCGATACCTACACTGTAGCTCCCGATTCTTACTATATAGCGATGGGTGACTCCTCTGTATTCGGCGAGAATACTTACGCACAGAAACTGGCAGCAGAACTTGGCCTGACTACTTCTCAGTTTATCAATCTGAGTGCGGCTGGCATGAGTGTTGCCGAAACTATCGGCCTGGTTAACGCAAATGCATCGGAGATCGCGAAGGCCGATCTGATCACCATTGGTTACAGCAACAACACGATGATGGAATTCGTAATTGCACAGCTGAAAGCAGCCACCGACAACGGTGAGGCACAGCCTATGGATTGGACCGCTCTTGTAGGCGAAAAACTGGTTCCTCACGTACAGAAGGCTTTGGCCGACATCACAGCGGATATGCTGGCGAGCGGTGTGGACGCACAGTATGCAGAACTTCTGTCTGTAGCTGTTGAGGCATACGCTTATGCCGCTGTAAGCCACGCACTCAATTATCCTACGGTTGTGGGTTCGATCCACGAGATCAATCCCGATGCACTGGTTGTGATTGTTGGTATGTACAATCCTCTCGCCGGTGTTTCCGTAAAGCTGAGCAGCACGGAGACCATCGAGATCGGTGACTATGTACAGAAATTGATCGATCTGGCGAATATGGAGACTTTGGCATACGCTATGCTGGCTCCCAACACCATTTATGTGGATGCTCCCAACGTGACTACCCAGGCTCAGCCGGGCGAGATTCCCGTTGTAAACTTCCTTATGGGTCTGTTGATGAACGGCACAGATAAGTATTACGCAACCGAGGACGGTCATGCATACATCGCACAGCAGATCCTCAATGCTCTGACTGTAACCAAGATCGGTCTGCTGGGTGATGCTGATAACGACGGCGTGGTGGATTCCTACGATGCAACTCTGATCCTGCAGTATCTGGCTGACTACATTGGTAAAGAAGACATCAACTATGCTGTTTGCGACGTGGACGGTGACGGATTCGTTGATTCTTATGACGTAACACTGATCCTGCAATATCTGGCCGAGTATATTACAAGTTTCCCGGCAGAGATCCAGTAATCTAAAAATATAAGGAGTACGACTATGAAAAGATTGTTAAGCATCTTGCTTGCAACTATGATGATGTTTACGCTCATGGCGCCTGCGGCTGTTGCCGCAGGCAGTGCAGCGGTGAGTGTCACCAGTGCATCGGCAAATGCCGGTGGTACGGTGACGGTTGCCATTTCCCTCAGTGGGCTCACAGAAGGGGTTACCAACGCGGAACTCAAGGTGAGCGCAGATCCTGCTCTTAAGCTGATTGCACTCGAACCCGCGAATCTTCCCGGCAGCGTTATCGCGAACCCTGCCTCCGGTAAAGTAATCTTTGCCCACACGGATCCCGTATCTGTAAGCGCATTGGCTGTGGCTACGTTCAAAATAGCCGATGATGCAAACGGCGTATACACTGTATATGCTTCTGTCTCCGGTATGCGTAATGGGGAAGGCGTACGTGTTTCCGCTAACCCTGGTACCGGTAAGATTACTGTTCACGCACATACTTGGGGCGATTATTCCAAGGATGCATCCGGCCACTGGCAGAAGTGTTCCTGCGGAGAGACCACGGCCAAAGCACCCCACATTCCCGGTCCCGCAGCTACCTATGAATCCGCACAGATTTGTACCATCTGCGGGTATGTGATTGCACCCGCTCTTCCTGCTCCTCACGAACATGTTTGGGGCGCATGGGCACCGTACAGTGAGGTTCAGCACATGCGTGTGTGTGCAACCGATTCTACCCACGTCGACTATGCAAATCATAATTTCGTCGACAATGTGTGTGCAGATTGCGGATACGTGCTGGAGATCATCATTCCCGAGACTCCCGAGGATCTGGATTCTCTGACCGCAGAGGAACTGATTCTCATTATGATGCTGATGGGCAATCGCACCAATACGATCACCGCTACGGCCGGTGAGGGCGGTACGATCACACCCGCAGGCGCAACCAAGGTTCCCTTTGCTAAGGATCAGACCTACGTAATCACGCCTATGCCCGGATATGAGATCGATTCCGTTGTAGTAGACGGCAAGGATAAGGGCGCCATCAACCAGTACACCTTTAAGCGTGTTTTGGCCAAGCACACCATCACCGCTACTTTCAAGAAGATGCCGTGGGTAAATCCCTTCAAGGACGTGAAGGAAAACGACTGGTTCTACAGTGATGTGGCCTATGTTAACTCTATCGGTTTGATGGTTGGCACTTCCTCCACTGAGTTCAGTCCGAATGAAACGGCAACCCGTGCGCAGATCGTAACCACTCTGTGGAGAGCGGAAGGCAAGCCTGTAGTGGAGAACAAGGCTGCGTTTACCGACGTAGAGAACGGTATGTGGTACACCGATGCTATCGCGTGGGCAGCTGAAAATAAGATCGTAGACGGCTACGGCGATGGAATCTTTGCTCCCGGTGACGCTATCACCCGCGAGCAGATCGTAGCAATCCTGCACCGCTATGCGGACTATAAGGGAATTGCAGAAGAAGTATCTGCTGAGAACCCCTCCGCTTACGAGTACAGCGAGTGGGCTAAGGAGAACGTAGCGTGGGCACACGAGAACGGTATTTTCGCCGGCATCGGTAAAGACATTACCGATTTGACGGAAAATGCGACTCGCGCGGAGATTGCTTCGTATCTGACACGCTTCTGCTTGATGATTCTTGCGTAAAAAGTTTAATAAAAAGGGCTGTTGCTGTAGGTAACAGTCCTTTTTCTGTCGTTTAGTAAATAGTTATAGAGCAGCCAAAATTTTTTATGTGTGGAATCCAAACAAATATACACGGATACGGTTCTTTTGGGGATACTGTATAATATAGATACGGCAGGTTACTGGACAGCATATTCATCAATGTAATTTTGCGGGTTTCCTCGAATAATACCGTAATTCATACAATGTGTCTATCATCACCGTTTTGCTCCGTTATGAATTATGTTGGGCAGTGTATTTTTGCGCCGATGCACATATTGCTTATTGCGGAGGGAAATCAATGGATGAAAGAATATTCGGATATGTTCGTGTATCCAGCAAGGATCAGAATGAGGATCGGCAGATCATTGCTATGAGGGAATTCGGTGTACCGCAGGAAAATATGGTTTGTGAGAAGATGTCGGGCAAGGATTTCAATCGCCCGGGTTACCGCAAGCTGATAAGAAAAATGCGGGCAGGGGATATACTGGTGATCAAAAGCATCGACCGTCTCGGCCGTAATTATGAAGAGATCCTGGATCAATGGAGAAAACTGACTAAGGAAAAACAGATTTCCATTGTGGTATTGGATATGCCGCTTTTGGATACAAGACAAGGGCGGGATCTGACGGGAACTTTGATTGCGGATATTGTTTTGCAGATACTGTCCTACGTAGCACAAGCTGAGAGGGAAGCGACGAAACAAAGACAGAGAGAAGGAATTGCGGCCGCCAAAGCAAAAGGGGTGCACTTTGGACGTATGCCTATAGAACGGCCTGATAATTTTAATGAGGTAAAGGCGGCCTGGGAGAGCGGCGAATTGTCAGGTCGGGGAGCCGCCCGGCTGTTGGGTGTTTCCCACACCTCCTTCCGCAATTGGGTGAGCGGGGGATGATGTGGCAAAAAAGGACTTCCACTGCTTTCGTTGAAATGTGCGTTACAAAATAGACCGCTCCCTTGGGTGGCCTTTTTGGGGTGATAACCCTGAATAACAATCAATCTGCCTTTACAATGTGTCGTCAATGGCGGATATCTTACTGCCGTAGAGCGGCAGAGAAACGGAATGGCGAACGATAATGGTGAAATGTCAAACTAAGTGCAACAGTTTTTGAGAGAAAGATGAAACAAATCCACTGTTTTTAGAAACCAGAGAACTTTTTTTGGCCTGGCGTTGATAAACGCCAGGTTCTTTTTTAGGGTGGCATGGGAAACTCTGGAAAGGTTTCTGCCTGTGGGATAGAACTCGCGGTGCAGGTGATGGACTTAACAGCACCGGCGGGAAATTCGGACAACGCCGCGATAATTGCGTTGGTCATAGCTTCCGCTGTCCGGTTAGCATCTTAATGGCAATATAATATCTTGTTTTTCCCTCTGCCAGGGTGGCAAAACAGACCTTGGACTTTGCCTCGACTTATATTATAGCGGGTTAAATGTCTGATAGCCATCGGCCTACTCACAGCACTCCGCAACAGCGGATTGCAGAGATAAACGGCGAAAATAGAAGATTTGGGGAGATGATCCCGCTATAATACCTGATTGCTGTTTTGGGGCAAAGATTGCCGATTGATAGCCGCGCTTTTGGCAGGTATAATTGCAACTTTTCCGATAAATACTGCCAAAATCTCTGGATATATTCCGAAGGGTGTGGTAGTGTGTTGTGCCGAAAGGAGCGTGAACATTGAGAAATCCCAAGCGGAAGAAAGCCGGTTCACGCCCAAAAATCCTGACGGATTTTTCAAAGAAAGGTGGTAATTACTATGGCAAAGCGAAGGAAATCCGGCGAAGGTCTGATCCGGCAGCGCAAAGGCGGGCGAATCGACCGCACTGACATCTACGGCGAAGGCTTGTCTGACCCCACGTCGTGCCGGAAGCGGTTATCGAAGATTCTGGAGCACGCGGGATACAAGCACGTGCGATTCCACGATCTGCGGCATACGTTCGCCACGCACGCTATCCAATACGGTATGGATGTAAAGACCTTGGCGGCGACGATTGGGCACGCATCGGTGGAAACTACGCTGAATATTTACTCCCATGTGACGGACGAAATGCAGAAGAATGCCGCGCAGAAGATCGACCAAACGATCGGCGCGGTGACGGGCGTACGGGCATCGTGCGAGGCGGATGCAAGCGGAGAGGAGCAACGTAACAGCAAAGAACAACTCGCGTCATTTGAGCCGTACAAAGGCGTCCGCCGCAAGCCGGGAACGGGATGCATTTCGCAGATCAGCGAAACAACGTGGGAGGGACGATATTCGCCGCGGGTGAACGGGAAGAAAGTGACAAGGAACGTGTATACGCACAACCTGGAGGCATGCGAGGAGAAACTGGCGGAGATGATTCGGGAGATGAAGGAGGAGATTACGGTGCAGAAATTGGTGCGCTGAAGACAAAGAAAAGGGCAAACGGAGATAAAAACTCCTTCTGTGATGCGTGTAACCTATTGCAATTTGAAAAAATATAGGTTATAATGGTGATGTAAACAGGATGAAAGGATAGGTTGTAGAAATGAGCGATGTGCTGCAGCAAATAAAAGAGTTGGAAAACGAACTTTCTCACTATCCGAGTGGGTATATTTCCCGCAAAATGATCAACGGAAAAGAACGGTTTTATCTTCAGTGGCTGGAAGACGGAAAACTGAAGAGCAAATATATAAAGGTGGACGAATTGGAGACGGTACGTCAGTCGGTGGAAAAACGAAAAGAACTGCAGGAGCGGCTAAAGAAACTGAAGGCGACCCCTGATGGGATGCAAGACACCAATCTGAAACGAAAGGCGGTGCGGAATTTGCAGAATATTACAGGATATCTTATGTTGGAAGATCGGCCCATAGCGCAGATACAAGGCGGAAGAATAACGGAA